>JAUSMG010000144.1 GCA_030645295.1 Saprospiraceae bacterium
CAATCGAAAAATCGTTCCAATCGAATCAATTATTGCCATGTCCAAACTTTCCCTCATCATACAACGCGAATACATTACCCGCGTCCGTAAAAAATCATTTATCATTGGTACGCTGTTGGCGCCGGTCGGCTTATTGGTGTACCTGCTCGTTGTTATTGGCTTATCCAGTTATCAAGGTGGCGACGAGATCAAAGTAGCCATTGTTGACGAAGCCAAAATGGTGAATCCACTCCCCGACGAAAAGGGGCTTCGGTTTATTCCATCAGGGAACAAATCCCTCGAACAACTTAAAACTGAGGTCACTGAAAAACAACTGAACGGTGTGTTACGCATTCCGCCGTTGGGCAATTTTCAACAAAAAGACCACACTATTTTCTATTATTCGGATGAAAAACTCGCTCCGGAAAAGAGCAGCCAGATCGAAAAAAGGATTGCCGAAAAAATCAAGGCCTTCAAGATGGACTCGCTCCAACTCGATGCAGATCGACTAAAACTTTTGGAATCTGAAGTGTCCATTGACCCGGAAGGCATCAACAGCGATCAGGAAGACGACCAAAGTAAATATACCGCCGGAGTAGGTCTTGCCGTGGGCGGCATTATGACATTTCTCCTGTTCTTCATGGTGCTCATGTATGGACAAATGGTCATGAAATCCGTCATGGAAGAAAAGACCAACCGTATTGTTGAGGTGATGATGTCGTCGGTAAGGCCTTTCGATTTGATGATGGGAAAAATCATTGGCGCCGGCCTGGTTGGCTTGACACAAGTGGTTGCCTGGGTCGTATTGAGTGGTGCGGTATCGTTTATTGTTCCGCTTGTAATGGGTTTTGATGCCTCACAAATGCAGCCGGCCATGTCAGCGGGGGGAGGCGCGTCCGTTGATCCTGAATTGATGCAGGATACCGGGATGCGCATTATGGCGGAGTTGAGCAAGCAAAACTGGCCGCTGCTCATTGGGTCATTTGTCATTTATTTTCTGGGCGGCTACTTTATCTATTCTTCCATGTTTGCCGCCATCGGTTCGGCCATGGGCGATGATTCTGGCGAGGGGCAATCCCTGACTTTGCCGGCCACGCTTCCGCTCATTCTTGCTTTTTACATTGTTTCTATGGCTGGTTGGCGCAATCCTGACAGCAGTCTGATGGTTTTCGCTTCTATATTCCCGCTTTTTTCCCCGATCGCAATGCCGTTCCGACTGGCCTTCAATCCGCCCTGGTGGCAGGTTGCCCTTTCGCTGACTTTGGTGATTGCGTCGGCGATATTTTTTGTCTGGCTGGCCGGACGGATCTATCGCGTGGGCATCCTGATGTACGGTAAAAAGGTGACCATGAAGGAGATGTGGAAGTGGACGTTTTACAACGGCTAAGTTGAGGGTTTGAGGTGACCTCTCCAAGGCACGAGGTGGTGTCACCTCAAATCCTCCCAAGGAATACCAAATTCCGGGCTATTTTTGCTCCCTATGATCCCTCCCAAGCAAGTGCAAGAAATCCTCGATGCCACGCGCATCGAGGAGGTTGTTGAAGATTTCGTGACGCTCAAGCGCCGCGGGGTCAACATGATCGGTCTATGCCCTTTCCACGGGGAGCGCACGCCCTCGTTCAATGTGAACCCTGCACGCAACATTTTCAAATGTTTTGGCTGCGGAAAAGCAGGCGACGCGATCACTTTTTTGAAGGAACACGAGAACCTGACCTACCCCGAAGCCCTGCGCTGGCTGGCCCGGAAATACAACATCGAAATCCAGGAGGTAGAGCGCAGTCCGGAGCAGATGGCCGAAGCCCAATTGGCTGATTCTCTGTATATTGTCAATGATTTTGGGCTTCAACATTTTCAAAAACAACTGTTTGAAACGGACGAGGGCAAGTCCGTCGCGCTTTCCTATTTCCGCAAACGCGGACTAAGGGAAGAAACCATCCGCGCTTTTGGTCTCGGCTATGCTCCCGATGAGCGCGACCTTTTGTTGCGCAAAGCCAAAAGCGCAGGACACAACCTGGAATTGCTGAAAAAAGTGGGACTGTGCAGTCAGGACGGTTCGCGTGATTTTTTCCGCGCCCGGGTCATGTTTGCCATCCACAACCTTTCCGGGAAAGTGGCGGCGTTTGCGGGGCGAACGATGTCCTCCGAAAAGACTGTCCCCAAATATGTAAACAGCCCGGAGACCGAGATTTACGTCAAAAACAAAATCCTTTACGGTGCTTTTCAGGCCAAAAAAGCCATTCGTCAATTGGACGAGTGTCTGCTCGTGGAAGGTTACATGGATGTGATCTCGCTGCATCAGGCGGGTATTGAAAACGTGGTGGCGTCGAGTGGAACCTCGCTCACGGAAGGACAATTGGATGCTATCCGTAGGAATACTAAGAACCTCAAAATCCTCTATGATAGTGACTCTGCGGGCATCAAAGCTGCTCTTCGGGGGCTTGACCTTGCCTTGGAGCAAGACCTGAACGTAAAGATCTGCCTACTCCCTAAAGGGCATGACCCAGATTCGTATGTGCAGGAATTTGGAAGTGAGGCTTTCACAAAATATATATCGGAGAACGCCACTGATTTTATTTTTTTCAAAACCAATCTTGGGTTAGAAGAAACCAAAGGTGACCCTTACAAACGCGACGGACTAGAAAAAGATATCGTTGGAAGCATTGCCCGTATCCCCGATCCCATGAAACGAGGCTTGTTCATTAGGGAATGCTCAGCTTTGCTACAAGTGCGAGAAGATGCTCTGTACGATGCCGTAGAAAAACTGATTAAGAATACTATTAAAAAGAAGGAAGAAAAGGTTGTACGTCAACCAGGTGCCGCCTCGGATTCGCGACCACCTTCCGAGTGGAGCGATTGGCCAAGCAATGTACCCCCTTCAGATTCAAGCGATTGGCCTGAATCAGTACCTCAATTGTCTCTTAAAGCTAAGGCTGGAGCAGAATTTCAGGAACGCGACATTGTGCGCTTGCTCATCCTGTATGGCCAACATGTTTTGCCGGAAGAAAACATCACAGTAGGGGAGTATTTACTTACTGATATTGAAGAATCCCTAGGGGATTTTGACAATCCATTGTATGGCAAAATTGCGGTAGAATGTCATGCCATGCTGGTGCAGGGAAAGGTATTTGACCAACATTATTTTATCCAGCATGAATCGGGAGAGGTGGCGAATCTGGCCATTGATCTGCTCGCGGAGCCCTGGGAATTTTCACCAAACTGGGAAGTAATGTGGAATTATCCACTGCAAAACCAGCCGATGCCAGAGCACAATTTTACGCTAGATATGCGGCAGGCACTTGACCGCTTCAAACTACAAAAAGTGCAAAAAATGTGCGCTTTGAACCTTACCCGCGTCCAAACCGCCTCCAAATCCGGCGACCACGAAGCCATGATGCGTTTCATGAAGATCCAGCAAAAACTGAATGAGACACGGAATGAGATTGCCTTAAGGGCGGGAACGGTGGTGCTGGTGAAGTAGCACCATGCTTCAGGTACGGTGCTACGCACCTCTATGGGCTGGCTGGCTGAATTGCTACAGACGTTTCGCCGCTATGCGGCTTGAATGGCATCCTGAATGACAGTGCGGAAAGTCCGTTGATATATTTGGTGAATGCTGGATCGCAGTCTATTTGTTAAAGATTAAGCATTGCTTTTCTAACAAATAATCCAGATATTTGTAACAAGGATGCGATAGCCGCATAGCGGCGCAGCGTCTGTAGCCAAAAATCAATAATGAAAACCAAGGTGCGTAGCACCGAACCAACACACTCCATGGCCAATACGTATACCCAAATCTACCTCCAAATTCCAATTTGCATGGCAAAAGGGTTACGGAGCATTTTCATACAGTCGGTCTCAGATCCCCGCTGTTGCGCGATATATTGAAAATCAAGAATTACACCATGCCAAGAAAACCTTTCGAGAAGAATACCTTGATATGTTGCGCAAGTTTAAGGTTGAGTTTGATGAAAAATACCTTTTTGAATTCTTTGATTAAAGATTGAGAAAAAAGTGCTTCGGTGCTCTGCACCTCCGAAAATGGATTTCTGCAATTGCTACAGACGCTGAGGTGCTCTGCACCTTTTGCGCGTTTGGTTACATCAATTGGCCAAAAAGGAAAAAATCTGTCGCATTTGAAACTTGAATCCGACATCGCCCAATTTTATCACAATGTAAAATATCTCCATGCAACTCACCATCCTCGGCAACTCCTCCGGCGGCCCTTTCCACGGTCGGCACTATACGGCGCAAGTCTTGCAGGTGGAAAACCATACTTTTTTAATCGATTGTGGCGAGGGCACCCAGATGCAGATCTTCAGGCATCGCGTCAGGGTGGACACTTGTAAACAGGTCTTTATCAGTCATTTGCACGGCGACCATGTATTTGGCCTGATTGGGTTGATCACCAATTGGAGTCATAAAAAGCGCAGCGAGACCCTGCACATTTTCTCGCCGCCGGGGTTGCAGGAATTGATCGAAACGACGATTAGAGTGTGCGGGATCAGGCTGAGCTATGAGATCGAGTTTCATGTAGTAGATGCGACCGTTTCAGCAAAGGTTTTTGAAACCAACAGCGTGGAAGTCTGGACGATCCCGCTCCACCACCGGGGCCCTACTACCGGCTGGCTATTCCGCGCAAAAGCCAGGCTGCGCAATATGCGCCCCGAAAAAATAGAGGAATACGATATTCCTTTCAGCGCCATCCCTGGCATCAAAGCGGGCGGGGATTTTGAATTGCCCGATGGTCGGTGGGTGGCCAACGCAGAACTTACACTCGATCCAGCGCCGCCGGTTTCTTATGCATTTTGCAGTGATACGGCTTTTTCTGAACCTGTGATCGAGGTCGTTCGTGGCGTGGATCTGCTTTACCACGAGGCCACCTACAACAATAAAAATACCCCTGAAGCTGAACTTTATTACCATTCCACCGCTGCCCAGGCGGCAGAAATCGCGCGACGGGCAGGGGTGAAACGTTTGATTTTAGGGCATATTTCAGGTCGGTACGCGGATACGGAGCAGCATCTGATAGAGGCGAAGGCTATATTTGAAAATGTGGAGATTACGGAAGAAGGTGGGCGATGGGAAGTGGGGGCGGAAATTCCTGCCTCGAATTGAAAACATGCAAAACATTCTCAACGACATTCGCGACATCATCGCGCAAGCCCGTGAGCGCGTAGCCCGCTCCATTAATCACGAACTGACTTTAGCTTATTGGCACATTGGAAGGCGTATTGTGGAGGAAGAACAACAAGGAAAACTGCGGGCGGACTATGGTAAGCAGTTGGTCAAAGATCTTTCTGCACAATTACAAAAGGAGTTTGGCAGTGGATTTTCAGCGAATAACATCTGGTACATGCGCCAATTCTACACGGCTTTCCCAATTCTCCACTCACTGCGTGGAGAATTGACATGGACGCATTACAAGTTGCTTGTCAAGGTCAATGACCTCTTCAAACGCGAATTTTACATCGCTGAAGCCACAAAAAATGCCTGGTCAGTCCGCCAAATGGAACGCCAAATCAATAGCCTTTTATACGAACGGCTTCTAATGAGCCAGGACAAGGAAAGCGTTATGGCCATTGCAAAAGGCGAAGCACAACCGATTTGCAATTACACCTCCCATCCGAGCAGCAATTCCTAGCTGAAATCCGTAAAGAATTAACTCGCTTTGAAGAACGCAATTAACCCTTTGTCCAAAAT
>JAUSMG010000386.1 GCA_030645295.1 Saprospiraceae bacterium
TTCGAGGCTTGACACCTATAAGTCCTCCGCTTTGCTGGCAGACGCAGGCCTGATGTATGCCGATTCCGCAAGTCGTTTTACGGCCGGACTGGTAATACGCAATGTCGGCACACAACTTTCTACCTATGCCGACATAAAAGAAACCTTACCCTTTGATATTCAACTGGGTGTGAGCAAAAAACTGGAGCACCTGCCTTTCCGGTTTAGTGTGGTCGCGCACCATTTGCATCAGTGGGATATCCGATACAACGATCCAAGTTTACAGGGCGACGAGGTTCTGCTCCTGGGTGGCGATCAGCCGGAAGAGAGCAAAGCGACTGCCGCGATCGACAACTTTTTCCGTCACCTTATTTTTAATGGAGAGTTTTTGCTCGGAAAAAGGGAAGGATTTCGCCTCCGATTGGGCTACAATCATTTGCTGAAACGCGAACTGACGGTAAGCAATTACCGCAGCCTCGCTGGATTCTCTGGTGGGATAGGGATCAAAATCAGCCGTTTCCGCATTGATTTTGGCTACGGAGCCTATCACCTCGCAGGCGGAGTAGCGCACCTGGGTATCGGCACGAATTTGAGGGACTTTTTTTAGCCTGAATACGGCAAAGCACCCTCATTTTCCTTTTTCCATTCCTCAAACCGGCCGTCTGGAAGAAAAGAAATTCTTTGTCCAAAACGCCCTGGCGCCCGCAGGCAAAGGGTAACAATACGACGCCCCAAATGCTTTTTTTCTTCTATTTTTTCCACATCAGTCCAAGGGTAACGCACTGTGGTCCAGTAATTTGTAACGAAAAAATGAGTGGCGCCAGCATCCACCCGCTTCAAACGCCACAAAGTGCTGCGCACCAAAAGTAGCCAGCCGAGCCAGAGTGCAAAAAGGAATAACTGACCCCATAGGATTGGAAAGGGCAGATATAGCTCCTCTTCCGGTATGAACAAAAAAGTGAGTAATAACCCTCCCAGAAATACCGTGACAAAGATGGGCACGAAAATCCGCCAAAACAAGGTGGAATTGGAGGAGATGCATTCGGTATTTTCTGCCGAATTGGGCTGCTGATTTTCAGCGTTTTGATTTTCCATAAAATGATTGTGCCGCGCCTCGCATGGGCGAGGCGCGGCACAAAAGTACATCGTTCAACAGTACCGTTTTTTACGGGTTGCAAACGTTTCGGCCGGCATTGACACATTTCAATACCTTCAGCAGGTGCATGGCATGTTCTGGCACCAAAAGATTGACGTTGACATTGCCCAGCGTAAGGTCTGTTACCCGGAGTAGTTCGTTCACATCAGGGTTGGGCGCAAGGGCCTGTTTTACAATAAAGTGCATTTCGCAAGGGATGGCACTCAATTTGGTCGTCCCCAAAGATGGCTTCAGGCGCACGAGGATCTTCAATTTCATAGCTTCACCAAGCAGCGGGTTTACGATATGTCCTGAAGGATCAAGTGGATTGGTCATTAGCGTACACCCTACACCTGCAACCGCGTCATCAAATTTCAAGGCCTTCGGCACAGTCCCGGAATAGGGCAACCATTGAACGACACAAGCGCCTCTGCCAGGAGGGAGTGTAACAGTGGCTGCATTTTGACCCCATTTCAACGGGCCAGAAGCCAGTGCCTGCTCGATCAATGGGGTAACATCCTTCGTGATGGTCTGTACACACTTGCTGGTGTTGCGACAATCGTCAGTAGCCGTCCAGTGGCGTTCTGTGATACAAAACCATTCACAATCGCCCATGATGTGGATGTCGCGGCGAGTGATGCTTACGCTTGGGTCGCAGTTATCGGTAGCGGAAGCAAAACCCGTTTTGGCTGCGCTGGTGTCGCAAGTGACCGTAATATTGGCCGGGCAAGTAATGATGGGTGATTTCTTATCCTCCACTTTAATGACATGGAGACAAGTGTTTGCATTTCCAGCCGCATCTTTTACGGTCCATGTTCTATTGATTGTGAACTCATTGGGGCAAGAACCCGGCACGTTTGCATCCAGGAAAGTCGCGGCCAATACACCGCAATTGTCGGCGATAGCAGGGGAGCCAACTGCACCAGGCAATGAGGAGGTCTCACAGCTGATGGTGATATTGGCCGGGCAATTGATTGACGGTTTTTCGGCGTCTTTCACTGTGATCGTGAAATTACAATCGCCTTTGTTGCCCAATTGGTCAGTAGCTGTGCAGGTAACCGTGCTGGTCCCTACTGGGAATGTACTCCCGGATGGAGGAACGCATGCCGTCGTTACCGGACAATCACTAATCGTTGTTGGTGCAGAGAAAGTCACTTTTGCAGCACACAAACCGGGGTCATTGTTGACTGTTTTAGACGCTGGGCAGGTGATCTCAGGAGGCGTTGACTTAAAACTGCCTTCTTTAATGAAAACCCCTGAATCGAGAATACCATCGCTGGCATCCTGAACACCAAGTTTGAAATGATATTTTTGACAAGCTTTCAAAGCGATCTTCGCTGTTAGGAGCACCGTTTTACCGTCATACTGGAGCGAAGTAGCCCCGGTCATGTTCTGATAAAAGGCAGGATCGCCTGTTCCGGGGCTGCCAGGGCTGTTCGGCGGAGCAGCAAAAGTCCCGCATTGGGGTGGTCCAACGGAATTGATGGATACTGCTTTGGAGGTGCTGGGTATCAGCGCAATATTGAGGTCAGCGTAAGCTGCCCCGCCGCCGGGGTTCGGACCTGAGACCAGGAAACCGAACACATCATTGAATATGCTGCAATAGTATTCTTCATATTCCTCAGAGGCAAAAACATATTCAAAGCTGACTTGATTGCCAATGGATTCGAGATCAAATTCCAGCATACAGCCATCAAAGGTGCTGGGTGGCGGAGCGGGCAGCAATTTGTCGAGGTCAGGATTGCCCGGAGCCCCGTTGTTCATCCCGGCCCCTGGTATATCGTTGGAATGTGCAGCCAGACTGATCTGACCCGAAGTAAGCAAAATGCCGCTGTTGATGCCTACCTCATTGATGCTTGGGCCGGTAGAAAATGTGCCAGCTGCCCCAGCCGGGCATTTTAGTGTTGCGTTGGTGATGGTTACACCAGCGCCTACCAGTTTATTGGCGAGATCTGCAGGATTAGAATTGCTTGCAACAGCCAGCTGAGCAGAGGCATCAAAACAGAGGGTGAAAGCCAGCGCAAACAGGCTGTATTTTAAAAGAGGGTTGTTATTCATGATCTTCAGTTTTTAAGATGTGCAATAAGGATAAGGACGTCAGATCTGGCACTACTGTTTGGGCAGTGTAGCCAGGTAGGTATTCCACTCTTTGGCGCTCCATTCAGGCCTGGAACGAAGATTAAGCAAAACGCTGGCGGTCCGTTTCTCAAAGTTCACCTGAAACGATACCAGCTCTGTGGTCAGATTGCTGAAAAATTCATCTGCTTTTTCCTTGGAGGTAAAAGCCATGGGAGAGATGTCCAATTGAAATAAATAACCAAAAGCAGCCTTTTCATCCAGTGAAAGCACTTTAGCAGTCTTATCGTACTTGGCTTTTGAGGTAGTTTGGGCATTTAGATCGGCAATGCCTGCGAAGCCAATAAAGGCAACAAACGAAAGCATTATAGCCTTCGAAAACTTGATCGGTTTTTTCATAATCTGGAAAAAATTAAGTGAAAGGAGGAGTATAAGTTGGCGGGTTTCAAGGGTTGGCTATGAATGTCATAGGACACCCACCCGTGAACTGTGCATCAGAAAAATCTCGCTTAGAGTGTGTCTGAAAAATGCTGCTGTAGATATAAATGTCATGTCAAGTGAACCCACGCGCGCTTAACCAGCACTTAAATCTCCGTTAAATTCCATTTATTTCAAACAAACATCCTCGCTGTAGCACGAAGCCAAAGGCCATCTTTCTATGCGATGTAAATATATGGATCAATCTCCTATTCTTGCAATAAAATTTGCATTAAATCCAAGAATTATAAATTAAAACATCCCCATACAGCCAAAAGCCATAGGGGGATGCATATTTAAAGAAATATCAAACCAGGAGAATCCCGCCTAAACCGTATTCCGTTAATCAATCTCCACATTTATTCCACTTTTCTTCTCTTTCCCCTCGCCATTCTTTTTTTCCGCAATTCTGATCCGGCTGCCGCCTTTTAATTTCCGGGCTATGGCAGAATATGGCCCGGTCACCACCGTTTCACCCTCCTGCAATCCGGACACGATTTCAATGTAATCGTTGTCCTGAATACCCGTTTTCACTTCCCGAATCCCAACGGTATCACCCGACATTACGAAGACGATCTCTTTGATAATGTCGTTTTCCTTTTTACTCGCCGAAGCCTCGGCGGAGGCGGGTTTCTCATCTTCCTCATCTTTCTTGTCCTTTTCTTCCTCGTCCTTTTTGTCGTCGCGGGCAGTTACTGCAATGATCGGCACCGAAAGTGTCCCTTCAGCAGTGTGTGTGAAAATATCCACAGAGGCCGACATACCCGGACGGAAAGGGTAACGACGACCGTCTTTGAGCAGGTCGACATAAGAAGCCGCATCCATCCGGATCTTGACCACAAAATTGGTCACCTGATCTGTGTTGAGGCTCGCCCCGAGGCTGCCCACGTTGCTGGCACTGTTGGCGATCTCTGAAACACGTCCTTTGAACTTTCTGCCCAAATACGCATCCACTTCGATGTCAACTTCATCGTTGAGGCTCACTTTCAGGATGTCGTTTTCACTCACGTCCACCTGCACCTCCATGCTGCGGAGGTTGGCCACACGCATCATTTCAGTACCCGCCATTTGAAGGGTGCCGACCACGCGTTCGCCTTTTTCGACATTCAGTTTGCTGATAATACCGCTTAC
>JAUSMG010000392.1 GCA_030645295.1 Saprospiraceae bacterium
GGGTAGTATCGAAGTGTGTGTTGCTGATGAACACTTTCCCGGGGCCGCCAATGCGCGAATACAGCAGATGTTCCGCGGCGCGACCCTGGTGTGTCGGCAGGATGTAGGGGCAGCCCGTGAGGTCCTGGATGGCCTTTTCCATGCGCAGCCAGCTGGTTGCGCCCGCATAACTTTCATCACCGCGCATGATGCCTGCCCATTGTTCGCTGCTCATGGCCGAGGTGCCGCTGTCGGTCAGCAGGTCAATAATGACTTCTGTGGAATGCAGTAAAAAGGGATTGTAATGTGCGTTTTGAAGAAAGTTCTCCCGCTCTTCCGGCGTGGTAAGGCGAATCCGCTCAACGGTTTTGATGCGGAAGGGTTCTATGATCGTTTTGAAATTCATCCCAAGAAGTCTGCCTAAGTGAAAAATAATAATCCATGCAAAGATCGGACGTGAAATTAGGTTGGTAGGTGACGACAATCAGCCAGTGGCAAGACATCGGTCAGCAGGTGGTTTTTAGCATAAAATCGCCCTGCATTGTGCATATATCAGTTTTTCCAGCCTTCTTGGAAAAAAGGCTTGTAGAGATTTGAAAATCACCATTTTAGATGATGGTGGTCATTGTTTCCAACTATGATATGGATGCAGATTTAAGAATAAATCAGTGCATTGTCTCCATTCGTGAAGGCAACCCTAAACCAGCAAAATTTTATAAAATGAAAAAGTTGCTATTACTGATCGTTCTTGCGTTCTCCATTTTTCAAACGGCGAAAGCGGAAACAGAACCGAACGACAATCCTTTACAAGCCAACCTGCTCGTCCTCGACAGCACCCAATTCGGCACACTAAGTGGCGTCGATGTGGACGACTGGTTTGTTTTGGCCGTTCCCCAAGGGGGTATCCTGACCTTCACCCTTCATAAGACAGGCGGCGGGAATGGCAGGATGTACCTGCTCGATGCCGACAAAGTCGGCTTCCCCGAAATTTCAAACCTGTATCTGGGATACAACGATTCCCCGCCCGAGGGCTGGATACTGAGCTATCCTTTGTTGCCGGGCAATTATTACGTCCATTTTTTGCGGTACGATCCCTCGGTTACCTATTCCATCAAGCCTTCGCTGGCGCTGTCCAGTTTTGGGCAGGACATCGAACCGAACCATGTTTCTGCAGATGCGCAAGTGTTTTCACCAACGGGCACGGTGGGGGGTACACTGCGCTATTATCGCCCGAACGACGGGACAGATGTAACAGATTGGTTCAAAATGGTGGTACCGCAAGGGGGCATCCTGAATTTGAAAATCCATAAAAAAGGCCCCGGAAACACCTGGTTTCACCTGCTCGATGCCGAAAACCTGATTCTTCCGGAGATTTCAAATTATTATACCGGCTATGGCGAATCACCCACAGAGGGCTGGAGTTGGAGTATTCCCGTGCTGGCGGGTACCTATTTTTTTCAGGTTTCCGGGGGTGAATATTGGCTCGACTACCAGTTGGAAGCTTCGCTCGTTGCGCCCACTTATGCCGAAGATACCGAGCCGAACGACGATTTTTCCGAGGCGGGAAATTTCCCGGTGAACGGTTCCGTGAGCGGTACGCTGCGATATTATGGACCGGACGAGGGCTGGGATTTGAAGGATTGGTACAAAATGACGGTCCTACAGGGCGGTATTTTGAACCTTAAAATCCACAAAACAGGCCCTGGAAATACCTGGATTCGCATGCGTGATGCCGAAATCCCGACTTTTCCGGAGGTCTCCAATTTTTATACGGGTTACGGACAATCGCCTGTTGAGGGCTGGAAGTGGAGTTTTCCGACACTGGCTGGTGACTATTATTTTCAGGTTGGGGAGGGTGAATATACCGTGGATTACAAAATAGAGGCCGCGCTCGCAGCGCCCAATTGGGGCGAGGACACTGAGCCGAACGACTCCTTAAACGTTGCTCAAAATTTCCTGCTCAATGAAACCATCGGCGGCTTGATGGGCTATTACCGACCCGGTTTCGGCTACGATAATTGGGACTGGTTTGTGGTCAATACATCCGAAAATGGGTTGCTTTCGTTCCAGATTTCAAAAATAGAATTCCAAAACGGCAACGTTCACCTGCGCAACGAAACCGCTGAGATCGGCACGATCTATCTCGGTTTTAGCGACCAGAACACGACGTTCAGCAAACTCGTGCCCGCCGGGATATACTATCTGGGCTTTGAAAAATTTAGCGGCGATTTTCAGTACAAAGTCGTTTCAAGCCTGCTGCCCACAACCGTTGCCAATTTCACGTTTGCACAAACAGGCAATGTGTTCGCCTTTGAAAATACGACCCTGCACCCGGCAAGTTTTCTTTGGCAATTCGATGACGGTGCAACGGCAACTACAGTCAACGCCTATCATGAATACAATGCACCCGGCAACTTCGATGTCTGCCTGATTGCGACCAATGTAGCCGGTGCAGACACGATCTGTCAAGAGCTTATAATGCCTGGCGTCGCAAGGGTGCTGCCGAATCGGGCGGGCAATATCGGTGACGCGACCATTGAGGTTTTTGGCGGTGGCTTAGACACCAACTACGTGGTGAAAATCATGCAGGGTACCACAACGGTGGCGACTTCCGTTTTTACAGGTTTCGCAGGAAAAAGTTCAATTTTTGTCCGTTTCGACTTGCGTAACAAGCCCGTCGGAACGTATGACCTGCGGATTGAAAAACCGGGTGGTCCCTCCTATACCGTGCCGGGTGGTTTTACGATTGAAACAGGCATTGCCGCCGACCCATGGGTGAGCATCTCGGGGCGCAACCGCATTTTGTTCAACACCTGGACGACCTACACCGTGAATTACGGAAACCGGGGCAATGTGGATGCCCAAACAGTACCGATTTGGCTGGCATTTTCCAACAATCCCGGCCTGGAAGTTGAGTTTGTGAACGTCAGGGTCTTCGACTGGGACACGCTCGGTGGAGAACCCCCGGCAGAAGGGATGTTCGTGGATTTGGATTCGCTTTTTGGGGAGCCGGCTCCGTCGCGAATTTATCCGCTGCTGTTCGCCCGCATTCAGGCCGGCTCGACCCATTCCATGACCATCCGGGTTAAAACCAGTAGTACGCTCAAAATCAACGCCTGGGCGGAAAAGCCCTGGTTCCAATCGCCCATCAACCAAAACAAGATGGAATGTGTGGGCGACGCACTTGCAGCGGCTCCTCCAGAATTAAACCTGACAGACAAAGTGGAGTGTGTAAAAATTTTGACGGCGGTGATATTCACCAAGATAGATGAATCTTATGAGTGGGAGTTGCACAAAGGGTACATCAAAACCAAGCCCAATTTTTTCACTACCTTTATCAAAAGCCTGCGGGTCGCCTCAAAAATTTGCGGCGTGAGCAGCGCAGAAGACCGTGAGAAAATTGGCAACTGGGTGATGCACCTCTTCGTGAACAGGCACTTGAACGGAGCAGGTACCCCTGCCATCGTTTCCTACGCAGCGGATGACCGTGATGGTGAGAAATGCTCCGTAGAATTTAAGCCGCAGAACCCGAGTTCTTCTACGTTGACCGCTGTCAACTCGCTTGACCCCAATGAAAAATCGGGACCGGCCGGATTTGGCTTAAAGAACCACCAAGCCGGTACAATGAACTTCCCGTACACGATTCATTTTGAAAACAAGGCTGATGCCACTGCACCGGCGCACACCGTGGTCGTGACGGATACGCTGGACAAAGCGAAATTCGACCTCAACAGCTTCAGTTTTGGCCTTGTAAATATCGGAGATAGCATCGTGCAGCCCGACCCCGGTTTGCGCGAATTCGTTTTGGATAAAAATCTGGACGAGCTTGGTGTAACGGCCAGGATTCAGGGTAAACTTGACGCGCAGACCGGCATTGTCGAATGGACTTTCCGCAGCCTCGATGCGGTCACGCTGGCGGAGGTTGAAGACCCGGACCTGGGCTTTTTGCCGCCGAATGTCAACGCCCCGGCAGGACAGGGTAGCGTTTCATTTTTCATTCGACTAAAAAACGCTCCTCAGAATGCGGAAGAGATCCGCAACCGTGCGAGCATCGTTTTTGATGCCAACGCTCCGATCATTACTGACGAGCATTTGGTCACCTTTGACCTCGTAGCACCTGAAAGTGCGGTTTTGCCCCTGCCTTCCACAACGCAGGAGGAGCAATTCCCCGTCGCATGGGCAGGTACAGACGCTGGTTCGGGTCTCCAGTTTTTCAATGTTTATGTTTCGGAAAATGGCGCTGCGGACACGCTTTGGCTTGCCAGAACGACCACGGCTTCAGCCATTTTTAATGGAAAAACGGGCAATAGTTATCGTTTTTTTTCTATCGCTGTGGACAACGCGGGCAATGCCGAGCTTGCGCCTGCCACCCCCGATGCGGAGATCAGTATCCTCGTTGGAACGGATAACCCGTTGAATGGCAGCGGGTTGAGGGTGTTCCCCAATCCGGCGAAGGAGCGAATTGTTTTCTTGTTTGAAACGATGGTCAGTGGTTCCCTCACTTTTTCTCGGCTTGACGGCACGGTCATTTTTATTGAAAACCTGCGCGACGACCAGCAGCACGAATTTTCAGTGATTGGGCTACCAGCTGGGGTTTATTACTGGAATTGGGCGGATGTGGACGGTAGTCAAAGAGCCTCAGGTAAAATACTGGTGGCGCATTGATTAAAAAATGAGGGTGTCTCACAAGTGGTGGAATGGCCTTCAGGCCGTCGGAAAGTGCGCCGTTATGGCGTAGAAGGACGCAATCAGGGGCCTAAACGCCCCTTGTCCCGACGGCCTGAAGGCCATGCCACCACCTATAAGACGCATCATGCCGGGATTGGCTATGCTCAGATTTTGTTCTGAGATAGGCGCATAAATAGCTGAAAATCATTGCTTTGAGTGATGGTTGTCATTGTTGTCGACAAGGATATACATAAAAATTTACTTACAAATTTTAAATCGAAGAATGTTATGAAACACTTCAATGTTCATTTCCAACAACATGGCGGGATGCTATGTTTGTTGATGGTGATTTTGACATTGCCTTCACAGTCACTTCGTGCTCAGGATTATTGGGATGAAGTTGCACAAATGCCATTCAGTAGATTTTTGTTATCTGGAGAAAAGGTCGGCGACTTGATTTATTTAATGGGCGGGATAATCCCCAGTTCTGCCACCACCACTCAAGTTCTTGCTTTTAACCCGGCGGACAGTTCCTTTCAACCCCGAAAGCCGCTTCCAAAACCACTGGCCGCTATGGCCACGGCCGTTTATGGTGAAAATATATACTTGTTTGGGGGCATCCCCTGGAGTCAGGGCCCTCCTTCCCAAAAATGCTACAAATACGTGTCTTCGCTGGATCAATGGATTGAACTGCCCGATCTGCCTACTATACCGCGAGGATATGCCATTGCCGAAGTGCTCAACGATAAGATCTATGTAATTGGCGGATTATCAGAAAGTTCGGTGACGACCTACAATCTGGTAGAAGTTTTTGATCCGGTAGTAGGCAAATGGGTTTCAGAGTCAGTTGAACAAATGCCTACCCCACGTGGCTATATGGGTTCTGCTGTATTGAACGGAAAGATTTATGTTTTTGGTGGAGGGACACCTGCGCCTGCTTATGCTGGCTTATCAGTAGTGGAGTATTTTGATGGCGTTAATTGGGCGACGGCGGAACCGATGCCAACACAACGATATGGTGCAGCCGCTGGCGTATTGGACAACACCGTTTATGTTTCGGGCGGAGTTTTAACTGGGTGGTCAGATATAAATGTGACGGAAGGTTATTCAGAAACAACCGGGTGGCAGACCTTTTCTCCATTGCCGGTCGATATGCATGGACATGCAGTGGTGAGTTTTGGCGATGTTCTGTATGCTTTCGGAGGTGTGGCCGGCCCGCTTATGTATGATGATGTGCTTGTTTACCATCCCGCTGCCAGCAGTACGGATAATCCATTGATTGGCACCGGGTTGAAGGTATTCCCAAACCCGGCAAGTGAGATCCTCTCATTCCTTTTTGAAAATGCGGCCAGTGGGCAATTAACCTTCTTCCGGCCTGATGGAACCACTGTTTTTACTGAAACTCTAAGCGGCGAACAGCAGCACGAATTTTCGGTGGCAGGGTTGCCGGCGGGGGTTTATTTCTGGAAATGGGTGGGTAAAAAAGACGAAAGCATTGCTTCCGGAAAGGTATTGGTGAACCGGTAAGCCTCTGGATTATACATAGGCAAGTTGAACAGGACAGAATTTTACCCCATTTTTTATGCTTAAACTTGGTGACTATGAAACATTTATGGCTTATTCCGAAATTATTAGGACAGGTCTTTGCCGCTTTCCTATTGACTTTGTTCCTCCCGATAAGCTGCTCCTTTGCGCAGGGAACCTGGACCCAAAAACCAGACATGCCTTTTTTCAAAAACCACCATTCTGCCGTTGCCTCCGGAGGCAAAATTTACTTGTTCGGTGGAGGTGTTGATCTCAATTCCTGCACTAATCTGGTGCATGAATACGAGCCCTCCAACGGCTTTTTCAAGTCTAAAGCACCCATGCCAGTGGATTTATGCGGGGCCGCTGCGGTCGAAAAGGACGGCAAAATTTATCTTTTCGGGGGGTATACGACTTTTGGCGGCGAGGTTTCCGATACAGCCCTGGAATATAATGTGGCGGGCAACTCCTGGAAGATACTCGCTCCGATGCCGACGGCAAGGGGCTACGCAAGTGCAGTTTTATTCCCATCTTCCGATCAAATCTGGGTGATTGGCGGCGAAAATGCTTTTGGTCAAGCCGGGCTGGACGTTGTGGAAATGTACGATTTGGCTACAAACACCTGGATTGGGAGTGGTAACATGCCTTTCGGGAGAGGTGGGTTGACCGCTCACTTTACGGACTATTTTTGGTCTGTTTTTGTTTTCGGAGGGTCGGCCAATACGAACCTTCCCGCCGAAGGAACCGTTTGGGCATTTGATGTGCTTTTAGGTTGGATAATCAGGGATTCTTTGCCGACGGCCCGAACGTTGCACAGTTCGAGCCAAATCGGCGATAAAGTCTTTTTGATGGGCGGTATGACCCCTGGTGAGTCCGTCTTCAATTCAGTTGATATGTTTGACATGCAAAATCTTGAATGGGCTTCAGCAGTCGCCCCCATGCACACCGCGAGACGGGCGTTTGCTGCCGCTGCTGTTGACAAAAAGATCTACGTTTTTGGCGGCAACAACGAAGGCGGCGTACTTAAATCAGTCGAGGTATTCGACCCCGGAAATTTGGTGAAAGCATCCGAACCTTTCGCCGCGAGTGGAGCGGCATTGCTACAAAACACGCCCAACCCGTTTGACGAAGAGACTGTCATTTCATTTTCCATTGCCAAATCCGCACAGGTTGACTTATCCATTTTTGATCTGATCGGCCGCAAACGACTCACAATGGTCAATCAATTTCTTTCTCCTGGGATTTACGCGCATCGCTTGAATGCGGGTGAGCTGGAAACAGGGTTTTACTACTATCAGCTGCTGCTGGACGGCTTTAAGCCGGAGGCGCGAAAAATGGTGGTGGTGAAATGAAATGGAGGGGGTCCCATAATTGGTGCAGGGTGTTTCAGATTTGTCAACTTTTCAAAAGTTGACAAATCTAAATCCTTATTCGGATAGCCGCCATATCACCCCCCTTTGTTTCAAATAATCCAGCACAAAATCAAAGCAGGCCTTATCCTTGCCGACGAACTCCGGCGGGAACACCCCTTTTTCCACAAACATCTTTTTAGCGATCAGATTTACGGCGGCCGTGCAGGTAAAGCCAGTAGTTCGGCTCATGGACGACATTTGAGTTTTTTCGTCATAGCGGTCCAACAGATCGTATTGAATGCGTTTATCTTTTCCGTCCATTTTACCTTCAACAATGACTTTCATAATCGTCAGCTCTTCTTCCGTTGTGCCCAGTTTCCATTCTTTGAATAAAATGGCGGAAGAAAATTGAAGCGGCGTTATTTCGACCCCATTCAACTTTATAGGATCTTCAGAAAAGAAACCGCTTTCCTTCAATGCCGCAATGAGTTCAGCATGACCAGGATAACGCAGGGTTTTTTCTTTCAGGTTGGGAATATGCGGCATGGTGAACAAGAGGCTCCGAAGGCCATCGGTGTTAAAGGCTTCCAGGGTGCCAATTTCATCAAATTCCATCAGTTCTCTTTCGCTCAAGGCTGGTTTGGTGACCACATAGCCGTTTTCTTTCAGCCTCGCGGGCCGGTGATATTCTTCAATGACATCCGCTGGTGAAAATGGCGCTTTGTATTCAAAGGGCTTTTTCCTGATTTTAGGCAATCCTCCTACATAGCATTCAAAATTGCTCACGTCCATCAACTGGTCATAGTAACCAAGTATCAGGTTGCTCATACCGGGCGCTACTCCTATGTCCGTAATGACGGTCACGTTTTTCTCCTGTGCCAGTTCATTCAGTTGCAGTACATCTTCCGGAAAGAACGAAATGTCGGCCACGTTTTTTCCACACAGGATAACCTGGCGCAGGGTTTCAAAGCCCATGAAACCGGGCACGGCGGTCACGACCAAATCAAAGGGTTGCAGCCAGTGGCCATACTGGTCGTACTGCTGAAGGTCTGCCCGAACAATGTTGATGCCGTTGTTCCTGGCCTGTAACAGTTCAAGGTTTTGAGGGCTGAGGTCAAAAGAAGTGACGGCAAAATCTTTTGCCAGGTCCAGTGCGATGGTTCTGCCGACCATGCCGGCCCCTAAAATTGCAATTTTCATGCGGCGAATATCGGGCTAAGGAACGGGTGAAAGTAACAAGTTATTATTCACCCGTTCCTAGATCACATTTTCTCCAATTTACCCTCTCGGAGTATAATTACGGTTCCGTCTGTACTGCTCACGGGCACATTATCGAGTGTCAATTTTTTGTCGGGGAAGGCAGTCTCTACCAGTTCGACATCCACTTGCGATTTGCCGGTTTTTATTTCATCAAACACGAAAATGGCAATGTCCTGCCGCAATCCCCGGGGTTTGAATTCTTTGCTGTAGAATAGTTGGTGGTCTTTGTCGTACAAATTCAACATCACCGGAGAGCGATGCTTGACCATGGGCTGTGTTGGCTTCATGTGTGTGGCACTGTTTGTAGATGCCTGTTCATATTCTGTTGCTGAGGAGATGTAGTGAAAGTTGACGATGACGATTCTATTTTCCGGGTTGTAAAAACGTACAATCGGGTTGCTAAAAAAGGGCATCAGCACAAAGAATGCGAGGGTGATCAAGCCGGCAGCCAGATGCCGGGGACGGTACTGTCCGACAATGCTCAGCTTGTTTTCACTTTTCTTGTCGTCCACCGATTTTAGGTGATCGGCAAATTGCCGCAGGGCCATTTCAATTTTTTGGACCCCGGCAAAGACCCTGACCCGTTGTAAAGATGAGCGGCGGGCAAAGACCGGGCGACGGTTGCGGCCAAGCCTCTTTTCTTCCCATTCCCTGCCAAAGCGGTAGTAGCATTCTTCACAGGAGACGAAGGCCACGCCGTTGGCCCGGTTTTTCAGCAACAAGTCCACTTCTTCCGGGTGAACGTCCCCGATGCAAGGAACCTCGATTACTTCGACATCCAATCCGGACGGTCTTTCCACTTCGGAAAAGCGGCATTTGAAAATGACCAAGTCCTGTTTTTGTGCCAGCACAGCGGAGGCTGTGGTTCCAACAATTGGAGATAAAATCGCGAATTCTTTGCAGGAGGCCACACAGATCAGACAACCGACGCATTTCGAGGGGTCGAGGATGGCTTTGGATTCGCCCTGATACGGCTCGCCGAACTGTGGCAACAGGTCAATGGCGGCATAAGGGCAGTCTTTTATGCACTGGTCGCAACCGTCGCATTTGTCGAGGTCAATGACAGGCGGCGGCAAGGTTTTTTTTCTTAGAAAATACGGGAGCAAGGCCAGCAATGCCCCGGAGCCAAAAAGCAACAGCCAATTGCCTCCCGGCGACAGTATCTTCATAAAATAGTACCCAAAAAAGTAGTACCAGTCAAAAGTTGTTTGGGTGGGCAGGATGACGTTTTGGGCTGGAGGGTCGCTTACCACCGGAAATATAAGGCAGACCAGGATCATGGCAACCCCGGTGTACAACATCACGGGCTTTGGGGGCAGGAGTTTCGGGCTGGACAAGCGGGCGAGGTGAACCCACAAAAGGATACCGGTGAACAAGGACAAGAAGATGTGCCCAAACACAGCCACGCGGAAGAAACCGCCCACTGTAGCAAGGTCGTTGAGCAAAAACGCTCCCGTGAGGGAGGAATCGAACAGCGGGGAGGCCGCCAAAAATTTGGCCGTCAGGATACCGAGCATCTTGGCTTTTTCGTCCCAAACCAGCACAAAACCCGTCACGCCGATCAAAATGACGGTCAGGAACGAAACCACACCGCTCACCCACGACAGTTGCCGCCCGTATTTGCCTGCCAGGAGCATCTGCAAAAAATGTAACACAATGAATATCACCAGCAAGTCCGACGAGTAGCGGTGTATGCTGCGCATGATGCCCCCCACCCATTGCCGGGAAAGGGCCTCGACCGACTGGTAAGAATGCACCGGATCCACGGTGTAAAAAAGGAATAGGTAAATTCCGCTCACCAGCGCCACCACGAACATGAAAATGGCAATATCACCCAGATGGTAGAGTGGGTTGAATTTTGCCGAAAAAACGGGGCTGAATTTGCCTGCGAATTTTTGAAAATAGAGGTAGCCGTTTTTCATTGGTCTTCGTTACTGGGAGAGCCTTCTCCCGCTGGATTATTCACGGATGCCTTGGGTATGGGGAGAAAGAAATATTTCAGCACAAAAGCGCAGCCGAAAGCCATCATGATCAGCCCGGCCGACAACTGTATCAGGAAGCTCCAGTCTATCATGTAAGTCTTTGTGGCGGGGTTGTATTGGAAGCATTTCAAGTACAGTCCTTCCACCACACCGAGGGTGGTTTGTTCGCGTTTGGCGTTGAGCGCTGCCAACTTCAAATCCCTGGGCTTTGGCGTCATGCCATAGATATACTGCATGATGCGCCCGGAAGTGGACAGCATGATGACGATGTTCGGATGCTCGTATTGCCCGCTTATGCTGTCGTAATCGTAGTGAAAATCGAGGGAGCCGAGCAAGGTTTGGACGCCCACGGAATCGGAGCTGATGATGCGCCAATTGTCATTGTCCATTTCCCAGCGGCTGGCGAAGTTTTGCAAGTCCGATGCCTGGTCGTGGTGGTCGAAGGAAAAAGTGACGACCGTGAAGTCTTCGCCCGGCTTGCCCAATTCAGCAATGGAACTTTCCAGCCCTGCCGTGATGACAGAACAGGCTTTCGGGCAGCGGGTGTAGATCGGACTGATGAGGATCGGCTTCCCTTTGAACAGGCTGGACAGGGTTGTCCATTGCCCATCCATGGTCATTACCTTTACATCAGCGATTTTTTGGTTGAGGAAGTCGTTTTCCCGGGGCATGGGGTATGCGTGGAGGGAGAGGGAGAGAAGGAGGGCAGCGGCTGAGAGGAGGGTGCGTTTCATTTATTGTGTTTTGTTTTAAAGTGGGCATTAGCTAGATGGCCGCGCTTAGTCGGCTATGTGAGACCATACATTGTTCGGTGCATTTATATTATTGAAAATTAATGAGTTGTTGGTTTGACATTCACGTTTTAGGCCTCTCGAAATGCAACGTTGTTTGCCCAACCCGAAGCACCCTCTGAACAGGGTGCAAGAGGCCACGAACAAATCCCCGCCAAACTGACCGCATAAGCCAAAAGCAAAGCACCTCCTCCCTCACCAAGCAAAGGCTCATCTTTACGTGGCCAAGCCGTTGAACCGATCTTGTGGCTAAAGGGCAGTCGCACGAGCCGCCAAGCGGGGACTGAGAAAAAGTTAGTGTGGCCAAACAGTTGCACTTTCCGTTTTGCGGCTTGGCGAAGAAGCGGATTTTTAGCATTAAGGTTCATTAGAAGAACAAATGTTTGTTTACCACAAATGTGTCATAGAAGCACTGAACCCGCTATTTTGCCAAACCAATGTTATTTGAAGAATTACTTAGCAGCAAGAAAATTTTCAAAAGCTAATTTCTCTTAATTACTTTGTCCTTATACAATAAAGCACAAAGATTGGAACTTTCTTGGATTGATAGTCCAGAAAACTCTTGTATTGTTTGAATATTGAAATTGTTCCGACCTAATTGGTTTAATAAGTCGTAGGTATCATGAGTTAATAGAACAGGAATACCTCTATTGTATTTATCATCTAATAAGACTCCTATGTCCTCATGTCGAGAGTTTAACTCTTGATTGACATAAAAGGTGTCTGAATTATCTATGCGGGGTAAAATGACCTTGTTGCGTTGAATAAGATGTGTTTTGTTCGGTCTTGCATATGGGTCAAGCGAATTATCAGTCCCATTAATGTATTTTGCATCAACTCGACAACCCGCACTACATTCAGATAAAAAGGAACAAGATTGACACTCGCTTGGAATTTTACTGCCATCACGATAGTCATCCATTTTACTCCATATCTCTGACAAGCCGTCCTGAATATTTCCATAAATTTCGTCCGAATGCGTGCAAGGGCGAATGTCACCATTTGCGGCAATAGTGCAGCCGGTTGTACCTGCACTACATCTCTTACTTGAAGCAAATTGAAACTTCGATCCGTCTTGGTAAGAACACAATGGGTAGCATTGAAGGATACCTACATTATAACCACATTCAATCTCTAAGAATTTTAAATCTTCTAAAACTTGAACAAGGTCTTCATTTGACAGCATATATTTTTCAAAACCTCTGGAATTCAAAGGAGGAGAAGCAGATGTGGCATAGAATGTCGATACCCCTCGCTCCGTTAAAAATTTCCCTGTTTCAATAACGTCATCTTTATTCATTTTTGTAACTACCATGCTACAAGCCACTTTTAGTCCACTTTTCAGAGCATTGTCGATGCCCGCCATAACTTTGGAATGAGCACCATTAGTTTGCATAATTAAATCGTGTGTGGAAGAATTGTAAGATGAAACAGATGTCAGTATACCACGAAGTCCAGATTTGTGGAGTGTTACACCATCCTCATATTTAAACCCGTTTAAATTGGAGTTGACTGTGCACCCCATAGAGTTCTTCAATACAGTCTCAACACCTCTAAAGAGAACAGATTTATTAAGTAGAGGTTCGCCACCAGTGAAGGTAATGTGAAACACTTTGTTTTTTATTAACTCGGATAAGACTTTGTCTAAAGTCTCATGTGTCATTCTGTAATTAACAATCTCATCCGAATGGCGCCAATAGTTATAGCAGTAAAGGCAATTACAATTACATTGGGAGGTAATTTCTACCTGACAAGTAATGGGTGCAGAAATATTTTTATACAGCATAATCCTATTATTTAAGATAAAGACTGATTGTCTAAAACACACATACATTCATCACATAGGGGGTTAACGCCACACTATTTGACATTTTTGCACAACGACACAACGTGCCAGATTGCAAAATATTGACAATGAATTTGTTATAGCATTTTGCGAAATAAAAATGTTCAGTAGTATGGGTTAACCCCCTGTGATGAATGCATGTAGAATTTTAAAGTCCAATTACCCTGTAACGTGGCATGCACATGCACAATCGCAATGGCAATTAATCGACAAAGTTGAATTTTGAACTGGTTTGCTGGTAATCTTGTCCACTTTGGAAATAACCAAAGAAACATACCCAAATTGTTTTTTTGTTTTTTTCATTGTTTTAAATTTTAATAGTGACGTTACAAATGGAAACAAAATCAATTATCCAAACTACCGCGTCTGGATAAATCTTTCACATAAATTTCCGACTGCACTCCGAGCCTCACCTATGCCAAGTGGAGGCCGAGGTTCGCCAAAAGCAGTGTCAGATTAAATATTGCCCTCATTGCTTTTAAGCCGAATAGTTGTTGGATTTTAACTCTATAAATATAGGTTAAATTGCGTGAAAACCCATTTTATTCACATCTAATCGGCAATTCACAAAATGCTAAACCCACTGGCTTTGCACTACTTGAGACGCTACTACCCAAGGAAAAACTTCTCGCCCGGTAGACCTTATGCTGCCGGGCGGGAAGTCTCTAAAAACGATCTCACTTCACCATCCAAGTCGCCGCCAGCCATTTCCAGTTGAGTACAAAAAGGATCAGGAAGGTCGCCAGAAATATCAATACCAGGGCCACGGTGCCGGGCGCTTCAATTCCTTTTTTCTTGCCCTCTTGCTCGGGTGGTGCAAGCGGTGAAATTTTGATCTGCATATCTTCCGGGCCTCGAAGAACCGGGCCAAAAAATACGGAGCCGGCCACGATAAGGCACCAAAGCAAGGCCCCTGTGAATGCCAGGATGCCGCCGATGAGGGTTACCACCCAGAACAAATCCACCGCCGGGTTAAAGGCGTAACTGAACGGCGCGCCCGCAAAAGTGCTGTCCCAGTGTCGGCGCGGCACACCGAAATTGCCCAAGCCAATCATACCGATACAAAGAAATGCAATGCCGAAAAAGAACAGCCAGGGTTGGATTTTTGCCAAGCCGAACCAGATAATTTTCCGGCGGAAAATGAGCGGGATCAAATAATAGGTTAGGCCCATAAAAGTCAGGGTGGTGCCGATGACTACCGTGCCTTTGAAGTGCCCGACGATGGCGATGGTGTTGTGGACGATGATATTGGTCTGTTCCATACCATAGATGACCCCCGTGGTGCCGCCGATAAAGCCGAAGCCGATAATGGCGAGTACAATGGCGGAAAAGGCAGGATTGCCCCAGGGCGCTTTTACCAACCAGTCGAAAAGGCCCTTGTTGTAGCCCCACCGTCGCTGTGCAGATTCGAGGGCGCTTGGCACTGCAAAAGCGTGTATCATGGAAGCCAGCACCGCCAAATACATGGCATAACTGGTGTTCCAGACTTTCCACGCGGAACTGACCACCGGATCTGTCAAAACGTGGTGCGCGGCGGCCAAGCCGATGAACAAAATGTACAGGAAAAAGGCGCTGCGCGATACCCGCTCATTGATGGAGACGCCGCCAACAGCGAGGTAAATCACCAAATACCAGATGGCAATCTGCGCGGTCACGTTGATTTGCTGTGAACCGTGGCCCATGCCCCACCACAGAAGTTTGTACGCCGCTACGTCAAAATGCTCAATCAGCCCAACCGACCACAAGAAAGCAGGGATGTAGGCCAATGCACCCGAGGCAATGGAATAAACTGCAATAATGGCTGCGGCCACCAGACCGTATGTGAAGAGCGGGAGCGTGTCGCCCACCAGTTTGTCTCGTTTGGCAATCATAATGTTGCCGAAGAACAGAATCACGCCCGTCAATGCGCCCACGGCAAAAAGGATGATGCCGAGGTAAAAAAGCGGGTGTGCTTTGAGTGGTACATAGCTGGTCAGCCCGACGTTGGCCAAGCCCATCAGGACGACCGTGTCGGTCATGATCATGCCGATCAGCATCAGGGCAAAGGCGATCCAGCCAGTCGTTGGAGAGCACATTCGGCTGTTGAGCACAACGGTGGACCCAAAATACAGGCCTGCTATTTCAAAAAATATGATCCAAAAAACCAGCGCATTGATTCCGTGAAAGGTAACGAGCCGATAATACATCTCGGCATCCAGCAAGTGGATGGGCTGGTAACGGGTGAGCACCAAAAGCAGCGCGACAATAATTGCTCCCAACAGGGACACCACTGCCATAACTGCATTTACCCTGATCAGTGATTGGGCTTTGAGGTCAACTTTAAAGCCGGTTATATCGCAAGTTCTAAACATGACAAAAAGGTTTTACTGTTATCGAACAGTTTTGATGAAAGCAATCAATTGTTCAACTTCCGCATCGGTCAGTGGTACGACCGTCATGGGTATTTTCTCATAGCCTTTCACTTTTTTCTTTTCCGGGAAACGGATGCTTTCGCGGAGGTATTCCTCATTGACGGTTACCTTGGAATAGTTGCCCTGCTCGTCCATAACCTCCTCTTCGCTGCCGAAGACACCTTTCCACGTCGGAGCAACCAGTTTTTTACCATCGATGGTATGGCAGGCGCTGCAGGCTTTTAGTGAAAAAAGTTCCTTTCCAGCGGTGGCCATTTCCGTCTCCGACATGGGGGCAGCGGTAACGGCTGTGCCGCCAGCAGCGACTTTTGCCATGCGCTCGGTTAGAGAGGTTTTGTCATAATTGTATTTTTTGAGGTCTTCGTCGTTTTCGATGACTACGATGCGCCCGAGCATTTGGTGGTGACCAATGCCGCAGAACTCGTTGCAGACCACCTTAAAATCGCCTGCTTCGGTAGGCTTGAAATTGAGCACATAATCATAGTCTGGATAGACCATAAAGTTCATGTTGACGGGCTGGATGGAAAAACCGTGCATCACGTCCTTCGAGGACAAGTGGATTTTATACCACTCGCCTTTTTGAAGTACGAGGACAGGCGTCCAGCGCCATTGCTCGCCGAGCATGAATACGTCTTTTTTAGGGTCGGGCATCACCACGGGCACCCCATTGTCGGTGCCGATCATGTACTTTTTGGTGAAGGCCTCGACCATTGCAACAAATTCCTTCGGCTTGGTCCGGTAAGTAACGCTGGAAGGGTTCTGGTTGCCCCACACGTGCCAGGCAATCATCCAGAAGAAAAGCATGAGGCAAAGTGCCAGAGACAGCAGCACCCACATCTTTTCATCTTTGGATACCTGTTTGTGGAACCAACCGGCGGATGGAGAAGTTAGGCTCACAGTTTAATATTTAAAGGTTAATAGATGGGTGACATTACCTCTGCCTTTGTTTCGTCGGGCATATTCGGCACATTGCCCAGTTCGATGAAGCCCCAGGCAATGTAGAAGACCACGAAAATGGTAACCCCCAAAAAAAGCAGGAGCATCATATCGTTGAGCATTATTTGGAAAAAGGGGGGTCTTTCGTCGTGGTTGGTTTCGTTTTCCATAAGTTGCAGCAGTTTAAAAAATGAACGCTTTTCGCGCGTGAAATCTTGGCTTCAAGAGGAGGTTCCGTAATAATAAATTAAGATTAAAGAGTATTTTATCCGCAAACATAAAACTGATTTTGATTTTTGCTTTTATTATGAGAGAAAAATTTTCAAACTCCCACTTCAACCAGTTTAATTTAGGAAGAATAAGGCATTTCCGTGCAGCAAGGTTTTTTCACCCTGAGTGAATTGTATATGACAAAATTCATCTCAAGCGATGACATTAATCACCTTGCGAGGCTTTTATGTACCCATTTCTTTGCCAGACATACATCCACTTTTAGGGGGAAATGTCAATTTCCCGCTAGAGGAAAAGGATGTTTTTATTAACGCCCTCGACTAGTTTAACTGATATGCTGCCTCATATGGACAATTTTGGGACTTCTGAACAAAGCATGTTTTCACTTTTTTTTGGCCCATATTTAAGACAATATTGTCTTAAATAAAAAATCAACCTACATTTGTTATGCAAAGGGCCTTTAAGCGGCAACCCACGGAGAAAAAAAGTAAAAAAAACAGCAACCAGCGCGTATGAAAGACCTACCTACCATCATCCAATTCTGCAAGGAACATGCCTTTGACCTGGATTTCACACGATCCAAACAATGGAAAGCGGAAAAAGAAGGGCGCGTCGCGGTCGCCTACCTGCCCATCTATTTTCCTCGTGAAATCATCCATGCGGCGGGAGGCATGGCGGTGGGGATTTTTGGCGGCGGCGACCGGAAGCAAATCATAAAAGGAGATGCCTACTACCAATCCTATATCTGTCACATACCCAGAAGCGTCATTGAATTGGCCCTGGACAAACAGTTTGATCATTTCGATGGATTCATTTTCCCCTCTATTTGCGACGTGATTCGCAACCTGTCCGGCATTTTCAAGCAGAAGAAGATTGGCAAATTTGTCAAATACATGGATTTCCCGCAAAACTTCCTGCCGGAAATCGGGGGGCAGTATTATCAACAGGAAATGCTGCACATCCTACAGTACATCAAGGAAATCAACGGGATAGAAGTCACCACCGAGCGATTGAACCACTCGATCCGGCTGTACAACAGAAACCGCCAGATGATCAAATTCATGTACGATATTAGGCAGGAATACCCTTGGCGGCTGAGTATAGAGGATGTCTACCATATTATCCGGGCCGGAACAGTGATGCCGGTGGAGGAACACAATGAACTGCTTGAACGGGTCTGCAAACACATCCAAAACGACCTTGGCATACCGCAAGACAAGGTGAAGGTGGTCGTATCGGGAGCTTTCTGCGAACAACCCGCTGTCGGTCTGATCAAGGCCATCGAAGAAGCCGGATGCTATGTGGTGGACGATGACTATATGCTGGGCTCGCGCATGATCCTTGGCGACATTGATGCTACTACCGACAAGCCTCTGGAGGCTATTGCCAATGCGTATATCCGGCAGAGTCAGTATTCCTCCTCCATTTACGATGTAAAAGACCCCAAGGAATTCAGGCTCGCCAAAATCGTAAAAGACAGGGGCGCTGCAGGAGTCATATTCGCGTCGGCAAGTTTTTGTGATCCCAGTCTGCTCGACGCGCCGATTTTTCAAAACGCCTTTAATAAAATGGGCATCCGCTATATCGCTTTCCAATACAGCGAAAACATCAACCAATTCAAGGTCATCAAAGAGCAGGTGGGTGCTTTTTCTGACTCCATCAAGTTATGGGAAGACGAGCCCGCCGAAATCCTGGCGCAATGACCAATGACCAATGTCCAATATCCAACATCCTGAACCTATGTCCAAAGAAGTTCAAAAAGAGCAAAGCATGATCCTCCAGAAGGAGATGATCGAAGGGCTTTTCAACGATTTGGCAAGCGCCAAGGAGACCGGAAAGAAAGTGTGTTACACCTTCGTGCCGGGGAATCTCTCCGAATTGATCCGGACTTTCGATATGCTGCCGGTATATCCTGAAATCAATGCGCTGCAAAGTGCCATGCGCAAAAAATCCGCCGCCTATATCAAAGAAGCGGAACGGCACGCTCACTCGGAAGACGTTTGCACCTATGTAAAATGCGATGTAGGCATGATGATGAAGGGCAATATCGGCCCCACCGGACAGACAATCCCTGAGCCTGACATTCTCCTGCTGAGCTATACCGGGTGCTTTACTTTCATGAAGTGGTTTGAAACCTTAAAACGCGAATATCCCAATGCAAAAGTGGTCATGATCCACACCCCCTACCAGGAGAATGGACGGATAACGCCGGAAATGCTCGAGTACATGGTAGAACAATTAAAGGTTGAGGTTATCCCCCAAATGGAAGCCGTGACAGGAATAAAATTCGATGAGGAGAAACTTAAAAAGATTTTAGCCCTATCCAAAGAAGCCGAGGACTGGATCACCAAAATATTCGACACTACCAAAAACAAACCATCGCCCATTGATGCCTACTTCGCTGGCGTATATTATATCGGCCCCATCAACATCGGCTTCCGGGGGACGGAGGAAGCCGTGGAATACTACAAAGCACTATACAGCGAGATTCAGGAACGGGTGCGTCTGGGGCTTGGGCCCATTACTCCGGAAGGAGAAATGAAAGAAGAGAAATACCGGTTGGTTGTAGAGGGGCCGCCGAACTGGACCAATTTCCGCGAGTTCTGGAAGATTTTCTATGACATGGGCGCCGTCATCGTAGCCTCTTCCTACACCAAAGTCGGCGGTGTGTATGACCTGGGTTGGCGGCACGACCCAGAGCGGCCGCTCGAATCCTTGGCCGAATACTGCATGAACTGCTATACCAACATGAACATACCCCAGCGCATAGACCTGCTCTCAAAATACATTCGCGACTACGATGCTGACGGCTACATCACCAATTCAATCAAGAGCTGCAACTCCTTCTCTGCCGGTCAATTGGCCATGATGCGCGAAATTGAAGACCGTATGGAAGTGCCCGTTGGGTTTATCGAATCAGATCTGGTTGACCCGCGCTATTTCTCCTATTCCAATATCAAAAACAGGCTGGAGTCCTATTTCCAGATGCTGGAACAAAGAAAGATCATTCATGAAACAGAAACAGTATAGGCTATGAACAAATATTATTTAGGCATTGACCTGGGCTCTACTACATCGAAGGCTGTCATCATCAATGAAAATGATGAGATCATTGGGCGGGGCATCACCAACACCCGCGCCAATTACAAGGTAGCAGCCGATATCGCCCGGGAAGAGGCCATTTACGATGCCCGCTTCACGCTCTTGGCCAACCGAATCAAGCAAGACATGGAGTCCAAACCTGAGTTTAAGAAATACATGGCGGACGTACGGACTGTCTTCCAGTATCAGCAGTTCAAACGCCGGATGGATCGCCTGGAAGAAATGTTGCGAAAAACCGTATCGGAATTCCTGCACGAAAACAAAAGCGCCATCTCGGAAAAACTGAATGAGATTATAGAAAGCATCCGCCCACAAATCCGCCACGGATTTATCAATGAGGATTTGGGTTCCAAAAATCAATTTTTCCGCGACATCGTCAGCGAACGCTATAATGCGGAAGTTGCTACAAAAGGCAAAGCGCTTTACGAACCTTTGATGCTCGCCTTCGACAAAAGCATCACCCCCGTCGAAAACGAAATGATGCAGTTCAACTTCAAAGAGCTGGTCTTCGAATCCATGAAGATTCTGGATGAAAAATATCGGGGATTGGCGGATCACCAAGAAGATGGAAGCAAGGAGGATTGGTACTACGCCGAACTGAACGCGGTAAAAAACAACTATAAAAACGTAGAATATACCCTGCGCCAGCATATTGAAGACATCGTTGGCGAGGATATCCACATTTCCAAAATGGTCGGAACGGGCTATGGCAGGGCACTGCTGCCTTTCCCGGAGGACTGCATCAAGTCGGAAATTCTCTGCCATGCGTTCGGTGCGCATGCCATATTCCCCAACACCCGAACCGTATTGGATATCGGGGGGCAGGACACCAAAGCCATTCAGGTGGACAGCCACGGCCTGGTGACCAGTTTCCACATGAACGACCGCTGCGCTGCTGGATGTGGCCGCTACCTGGGCTATATCGCTGACGAGTTCGGCTTGTCGCTCAATGAGTTGGGGCCCGAGGCCATGAGTGCCACGCGCGAGACCACTATTTGCTCTACTTGTACGGTTTTTGCTGGTGCGGAAGTCAAAGAACTCCTGCACAACGGTGAAGAAAGGCCCAATATCCTGGCTGGATTGCACAAATCCATTGTGCAACGCGCTATGTCGCTCATTGCCCGTTCAGGAGGAGTAAAAAACGAATTCACGTTCACAGGCGGCGTTGCACGGAATCAAGCTGTGCTGAAATATGTGAAACAAATGGTGACCGATTCCTACGGCGAAGTGACCATGAACATTCATACCGATTCGATTTTCATGGGCGCACTAGGCGGGGCAATGTTCGCCCGTCGGAATATCAGCGCCGATTTGCCGACGGCGACTAAAACCGCCGAACTGGTGGAAGATTAACAGGGGCAGCGCCCCGTAATTATGGTAACAATGCAAGAAATAATAAAAACAATGGGGGTTGATGTCGGCGGCAGCTACGTCAAAGTTGTGCTGATGGCCTACGATCATTACCTAGGAGACCACAAACTCCTGGATAAGCAAACAGAAAAGATACGAAAGCGCAACCCGAAAGACGTGGTGGTGGAGGCCGTTGATATGATATTGAGTCGCAACCAGCTCAACTATGACCAACACATTGCTTACTTAGCCTCCACGGGGGAAGGTGAAATGGTGGATAAAAAAACCGGCCATTTTTACAGCATGACCTCCCACGCCCGGGGCGGAATCTTTTTCGCTCCCGAAGCTAAAACCGTAGTGGATATGGGCGGTCTCTATGTCCGGGCAATCAAAGTGGACTCCCGTGGCAAGGTCTTGGACTATAAAATGACGGGCCAATGCGCTTCCGGCTCCGGCCAGTTCATCGAAAATATTTCCCGGTATTTGGGTCTGGCCATTGAGGAAGTCGGTGAGATGTCCCTGAAAGCCGATAATCCTGAAGTCCCTTCCGGTATTTGCGCCGTATTGGCCGAAACGGATGTCATCAATCTCGTTTCAAAGGGCCTTTCTACGCCCAACATCGTCAAAGGCATCAATATTTCCATCGCGCAGCGGGTCATCAAATTAATGAGCTCCCTGCGTGCAGAATCACCGGTCGCTCTGGTCGGCGGCATGGGCATGAACGTGGGTATGATCCAGGCCATCGAAGAGTTATCCAACGAAAGCAAAAAAAATAGTCTGGTATTCGTCTCCCATCCCGAAGCAATATACTCTGGCGCTATCGGGGCGGCGCTTTGGGGCGGGTTTCGCTATTACAAACTGAAAGAGAAAAACGCTGCGCTGGTGCTGCAGGCTGTTTAAATGGAAACTACAAATCGGAAATCATGAACACATTACATTCCGAACGCCCGATGGGCGAAATGTTGCCGAACATCGCCGTGATGCTGAACCGAAACGCTCGGCATTTCGGCCACAAAATCGTTTTCCAAGGAAAAAACAAGCAGGGGCATTATGACGGCATTAGCTGGGACGACTTCTACCAAGATATCTGTAACATCATTCAAAACCTGCGGCAGGCCGGATTCTCCCATGGCGACAAAATGGCTATTTTTTCCCGCAACTGCCTGCAAATGCTGGAATTGGAACTCGCCGTCATGGCTTCCGGGGGCATCGCTGTTCCAATTTTTGCAAACTTCAAACAACAAACCGCTGAATTGCTCATCAATCACTCCGATGCCGAATGGCTGGCCTTAGAAGGCGAAAATCAGCTGGCTAATATCAGCACAGACTTAAAGATCAAGCACTTGTATGTGTTCAACGACGATGCGCAAGACAAAAGGTTCCCCAACCTAATTCCCTTTAGCCAATTGAAAAAAAGTCAAGCTGGCAAACATTCTCCTCTCGAAGAGAATGTCCACCCTGATACCATCTGCCTGAACATGTACACCTCGGGCACCATGGGTATCCCCAAGTGCGTACAGCTCACCCACAAAAACATTCTTTCCCAACAAGCGGCCATTCAGCCAGTACTGGGCATCAACGAAAATGACCGATTTCTGTCCTATCTGCCCTGGCATCACAGTTTTGGAGGCATCTTCGAACTCTTTTCCGCGCTTTACAGTGGTGCAACCTACGCCCTTGAAAGCAGCTACGGTAAAGAACCAAAAGTCATTTTCGACAACTGGCGACAAGTGCGGCCTACCGTTTTCTACAGCGTACCCAAAGTATACCAGGCACTCTCCGATTTAACCCGCGAAAGCAAGGAGGCGGAAGACATCCTTTTTAACTCCGGCCTGAAATTCATCTTCACAGCGGCTGCGGCGCTGCCCGAAAGATTGTCCGATGAATTTGAAAAACGAGGTATTCCGGTCGTCGAAGGCTGGGGTCTCACGGAAACTTCCCCCTGCTGCACCCTTACTGACCCTGCGTTGAAAAGAATTCCCGGTGTGGTTGGCAAACCAATCCCGGGCGTGAGCATCCGCATCGCAGACGATGGTGAAATACAGGTGAAAGGTCCCAATGTGATGGTCTCTTATTACCACAACGACGAAGCCAACGAGGGCGTTTTCACCTCAGACGGCTGGTACCGCACCGGCGACGTGGGCGAATTAACCGAAAGTGGCTTGAAACTCATTTCGCGCAAAGACCGGATATTCAAACTGTCCAACGGAGAAAAAGTAATCCCGACTGACTTGGAGCGGGCCATTGAACTGAAATGCCACTACGTTCAATACGCTGTGGTATCCGGCAGCGGTCAGGAACACCCGGTTGCGCTGATTTTTCCCAATAAAAAAATGCTCGAAAAACCGGATTTCGAAATTACCCCGGAAGAAGGCTGCTTCTGCCCCAGAAGCCTCAACGAACTGGGCCGTTGCCTCACCGGTTGCCTCGAAAAAGCAAACGACAGCATTGGGCAGAAATTCGCAAAAGTCAAATCAGCCGCTATCATACACGACGAACTTTCCCTGGACAACAACACACTCACCCCTTCCATGAAAATGGCCCCCAAAAACGTGGTCGAAAAATACCGGGCGCACCTGCT
>JAUSMG010000409.1 GCA_030645295.1 Saprospiraceae bacterium
CAACCTGCATCCCGGTTTCGGGCGACTACCAGTCAAAACTGACCTTGATGTCCGAATCGCTGCGCAATGACGGTCGTGTCTGGGTACCAAAATCCGCCAAGGACCGCTTGACGGACCCACGCCTAATTGCTGAAGCTGACCGCGACTATTATCTCGAACGCCGTTACCCTGCTTTCGGCAATCTTGTGCCTCGAGACATCGCCAGTCGAGCCGCCAAAGTGGCTTGTGACGAAGGCCTGGGGGTAGGCAAAAGTGGCCTTGCAGTATACCTCGACTTTGCCGACGCCATCAAACGCAAAGGCAAAGCAGCGGTGGAGGCAGCCTATGGGAATCTGTTTGAGATGTATGAGAAAATCACGGGCGATAACCCATACGAAATGCCGATGCGCATATATCCTGCGGTGCACTATACCATGGGAGGCCTGTGGGTAGACTACGAATTAATGACCACGATCCCGGGCCTGTATGCTTGTGGTGAGGCCAATTTTAGCGACCACGGCGCCAACCGCCTTGGCGCCTCCGCACTGATGCAGGGCCTGGCCGATGGCTATTTTGTCTTGCCATATACCATTGGCTCCTATCTCGCAAAAGAGATTAGCACTGGAGCGATTTCTACGGACCACCCTGAATTTGACCAGGCTGAAGGACAGGTAAATTCGCGCATTCAACAGTTGATGGCAATCGGCGGAAAGCAAAGTGCGGAAAGTTTTCATCGCCGGCTTGGACATATCATGTGGGATAAATGTGGCATGGCCCGCAATGCAACCGGGTTAAAACAGGCCATTGCCGAAATACAAAGTCTACGCAAAGAGTTCTGGAGCGATCTTCTCGTGCCAGGCCGTACCGATGAATTCAATCCCGAACTGGAAAAAGCCTGGCGTGTGGCCGATTTCCTCGAACTTGGCGAATTGATGTGTCAGGATGCGCTCGCCCGGGAAGAAAGCTGTGGTGGTCACTTCCGCGAAGAATTCCAGACAGAGAAAGGGGAGGCACAACGTGACGATAATGACTTCATGCACGTGGCCGCCTGGGAGTGGAAAGGCGAAGAGGCAGCGGCGGTATTGCACAAAGAAAAACTGGATTATGAGGAAGTAAAAGTTGCCCAACGCAGTTATGAGTAAACCATGCCACGTTTGAACTTAGTGGTATATCTATAACCGATTACAAAATTTTTTAAAATGACACTCAAACACTTAGTGCTGAGCCTTTTATTGGCGTCCCTTGCATTCGTTGCTTGCAAAAAAGACGGAGATCCAACTCCGGAACCACCCTTAGCTACCCATGCAATCCTGCCTGGAGTAGGGATTAAGGAGGTGAAGCTCGGCGATGCAGTACAAACCGCGATTGACTTTTTTGGCACACCTTTTCCCATTAATTCATCCGTTAACGGGGTTTATACACACTACATCATCTACACCTCCAAAGGTGCAACGGTGTATTGCGAACCGACCACCAATGCCACTTTCGATCCACAAATGAAACTAGACCGAATTAGACTGTCCGCTCCTTTTGATGGAAAAACCGTGAAAAACATTGGTATCGGGAGCAGCAAAACCGATGTAAAAGTGGCTTATGGCGACCCGACAAGTTCGCACCAGACTAACGGTGACAAGTATGCCATAGGGATCACGTTCATTTACGACAATGCGGAAAAAGTAAAGAATATTGATTTGGAAAAACCGTAAGATGGATGATCGTCAATAACAATTCTGATGAAAACATTATTTGCTTTTTTTCTCTTCATTTTCGTACCGCAAGCAGGTAAAATTCATGCGCAACCCAACGACTGTGATGATCTCTTGCAACGAGGAGATACTATTATTTGCCAGGACTTTACTGGTAAAGGAAGGTTGTTCAGAGAACATTTTTATGTAGGCCAAAAGCGGATTTATAGCCGCTTTTGGCACTACAGATGGTACTTTGAAAAGCATTTGTCACCGGAATACTGCCGGGAAAACAGATGGTATCCTAACTGAATATCACGAAAATGGTCAGGTTTATACTAAGACCAAATGGGAAAATAATCGCATGCTAGACCTTTTAACCCATAAAGACGAGGCTGGAAATGATCTTTCTAATGGAAGTTTCAAAGATGGGAACGGCGAATGGGTGTGGCAGGAAAAGGGACAACGACCCATCGCCCTCACATATAAGAACGGGAAAATTGTAAAACGAAAGCGTTTGAAAGAATAGGCCATTTGCTCACTAGCGCATTAAATTTTAGACCATGAAAATGTGTTTCTTCCTGCTTAATCTCCTCCTTTTTTGCTCAAATGGGCAAATTTTGGCGCAGAAGGTCCTATTGCTGGATAATCCGTCTTTTGAGCATGATGGAAGCGGGGGCGCAGGTATCGTACCCGAAGGCTGGCTTAACTTAGGTGCTGAGGATCAAACCCCACCGGATATACAACCAGGTTTTTTCGGGGTTACCATGTCAGCCCAACATGGCCACACTTACCTTGGTCTGGTGGTACGCAAAACGGGAACATGGGAAGGTGTTGGGCAAAAGCTACATGGTTATTTGAAAAAAGGGTCAGCCTATTCGTTCAGTCTTTGGTTGACAAGATCGAATTCATTCAAATCGGCAGTACTTGGCGACCCTGAAACCGTGGATTCCAACAACCCTATAAAATTTAAAAACCAGGACTTCAACAATTCTACTGTTTTGAAAATTTGGGGCTATAATACCCAGACCAGACAAGAAGAACTGCTGGCAGAAAGCCAGCCTGTGAGCCATTCTAAATGGGTACGCTACGAGTTTGAGTTGAAGCCGACACTGGATGATTTTGATGAGTTGGATTTGATGGCATACTACGCTCCAGGTGCTGAAAAAAAGAACGGTAATTTGCTGATTGACAATTGTTCGGCAATTGTAAAGATCGAAAAATGAACTATTTAAGTGTTTCCGGGCTAAAAATCTGCCCTTCAAACAAAGATATATCTGAATCAACCTCGCCAACTCGGGGCAGGCAAATCAACAACAGCGATGAAACTCACACTCAAAATCTGGCGGCAAGGCGGCCAATACAAAGGCGAATTTGTCAACTACGAACTTCCGGACGTAAATCCGGATATGTCGTTTCTCGAAATGCTCGATGTGCTCAACGAACAACTCGTGGCACGCCGTGAGGAACCCGTTGCTTTCGAACACGATTGTCGTGAAGGCATCTGTGGTACCTGCTCGCTCGTTATCGACGGTCGTGCGCATGGCCCCATAAAAGGAACCACCACATGCCAGGTTCATATGCGTCACTATCATGAAGGCGATACCATTGTAATTGAACCCTTCCGTGCACAGGCATTCCCGGTTATTAGAGATCTGGTAGTGGACCGCTCATCCTTTGACCGTATCATTCAATCTGGTGGCTATGTGAGCGTGAACACAGGTCAGGCTCAAGATGCCAATTCTATCCCGATCGAAAAAGAACAAGCCTCCCATGCGTTCGATGCGGCAGCCTGCATTGGCTGTGGCGCCTGCGTAGCAGCATGTCCCAATGCATCAGCCATGCTCTTCACTTCCGCTAAAGTCAGCCACCTTACACTGTTGCCGCAAGGCCAGGTCGAACGCCAGCGTCGTGTGCTCCAGATGGTAGCACAGATGGATAAAGAAGGCTTTGGCAAGTGTTCCAATGTGCGAGCTTGCGAAGCTGAATGTCCAAAAGAAATTTCGGTCAGCAACATTGCCCGTATGAACCGCGAATTTGTATCCGCCACTTTTGCTTCCGATAAGGAATTGGCTTAGCAGGTCAATGCGCTCCATGCGCAACCAGTTTATTGTACCATCTACAACTGAGGGGTGAATTTGCAGATATTTGATAACAAAAGGATCAAATCTGTAACTTCACCCCTCCGTATTTGTATCGTTCACTTAAACATGTCTTATTCATGAAAAAAAAGATACTGGTCTCAATGGTCTTTTCGGCATTCATTTCCAGCCTGCTTGTTGCCCAAAATCCAGGCTGCGACGGCTCCCGCTACCTCAATGACATATTCCCAACCATCAAGAAAACGACGGTTGTCTATGCGCCAACCATCAGCCATCAGGGCCAAAACATAAACCTTTCCATGGATGTATATGAGCCTGTGGGGGACAATATCTCCTCCCGTCCTGTGGTCATTTTAGCACACGGTGGCAGTTTTATGTTTGGCGACAGAACTATGATGAAACGTTGGTGCGAACTGCTTGCTAAAAAAGGATATGTCGCAGCGTCCATTCAATATAGGCTTTTCCCCTGGCTTAGTTCAGGATTTCCGGATTCGATAGAAATTTTTGACACCGCGATAAAGGCAACTGGCGACATGAAAGCCGCCGTGCGCTATTTCCGCGAGGATGCCGCCACAGCTAACTTGTTCCGCGCAGATGCTGCCCATATATTCATTGGCGGATATTCGGCAGGAGCGGTCACAGCATTGCACACGGCTTATTTGGATGCAGACGATCAAATACCGTCGTTTCTTCAAACACTGGTTACCAACAATGGCGGGCTTGAAGGAATCAGTGGCACAAATTCCAACAAAACATATCCCTCATATTCCGGAGCCATTGT
>JAUSMG010000149.1 GCA_030645295.1 Saprospiraceae bacterium
TATCACAAGTGTTTCTTATCACCTTTGTGTGTCGACTTAATGGTTGGTCGTCAGGAGGGTGTTAAAGCCGAAAACCCTGCAACTTGCGAAGAAGTAGGCTACGCAAAATGCCAAAAAGCGTTAATATTAGGCATTCATAAACTATGTCACGAATTTTTAGTACTCTGTCAGTTGTCTTTTCTCTGGTTGCCATATGCTCATTTGCTTCCTGTCAAAAAGAGAAAGTGGTAAACAGTGAAAAAGAACAGAAAAGTGCATCTGATCGAACTACCAATTGCCCGCTTATCAAAAGTACAATTGTCAAAACTGATGGCAAGCTTGTTTTTACGGACAGGCAACATTTTGAGGACTGTATCGAATGTCTGGAACAAGAGGTAGAAGACTATAATGATACTTATGAAAGCCAATATCCAGAGGCAAATGTAGAACAATTGGATTCGCTGGACATTGCGAACAGCTTCAACGAATGGCAGCCGCTGGTACAGTTTGAGAGTCAAAAATCATTTGTTTCTTTGCGCTCGATTGTTGAAGCCCAGAGCCAACAATGGTTATCAGAGCAAAATTCAGACACTATTAATTTCGATAATGATCCTGATGAACTTTGCCCGGTAATGGATGAGGAGGAGAGATGTCTGTTTAATGCTGATGGATTTGTCAAGATTGGAAATGATATCGTTTCCATCGAAGAGTATCAGGAACAGTCAATGGCGATACCTGATTGTTGTGCTTGGCTCCGCAAAACAAAACACGAATTTGACCACAACGATGATCCGTATTTAAGCAATAGAAAGGTGGTTGCAAAAATCAAAATCAGATCCTACCTAATCCACTCAACACTGAAAGCTAAAATTAAACACTATAAGAAAATACCAAATCAGGGTTATAAGAAAAGGCGCGCAAATATGAGGCTCTCGATATTTGGCATTGGGTTTATGCCCGAAACTTGTGGCCCATCTCTTCAAGTTTGGACAAACTTCAAAAACTATAAGAAAAGAAAAACACGTAGAATTCATCACCGTATTTGGTTTATGCAACGTGAAGCAATAGTGTGTCCAGAAAATCCGTTTTTCAATACACATAGATGCAGGCTGGCTTTTTTCCTAGATGATGACTCCCATCCATATGGACTGGTTTTGCAAAAATAACAGTTAAATGAAGTTTAATTCGACGATAAAATTGGCGTGGCTTTCTATAAAGAGAGCTTCGCCTTTTTGCCTTTTGGTTTGGCTCATCTTGGTGGACCAGCAGCCAATAATTGCGCAGAAATATTTTGGAATTGGTTTCCACCTCACCCCTCCAGTGTTCCTTGAAAACACAAAGAACCCGTATGTAATTGTAAGGCCTCAGATTGGTTTAGCCTATTCAATTACATTTAAAAAAGAATGGATGCCCTCTAAAAAAAAGCAATGGTATGCAGAGGCTGGATTAACAACCCAAGGGTTGCGGTATCATCAAACCAACTATTTTGGCGACAGCCTTACGATTTGGAGTACTTCTAACAATTTGCATGCCGGATACCCAAGTATCCTATTCGGTTTTGGTCAATCAGTAAAGGTTTTCAAATCAAAAGGACGACTATCCTTAGGTCTTGAAGGCACCTTATGTATTGTACAGGATTTGGGAGCGATTGAGAGTGCAAGCTTTGGAATAACCAATACTCCGATGACAGACATTACGTTTCCAGCCAACATAAGGCTTAATGTTGGATATAGTTATGATTTTCAGATTTATAAAAGCATAATGGGCCATTTACAGTTGTATGCAGCACTAAGCCCTCAGAAAATAACTAACGGCAGACAGTACATCCGAAACTTACATGGTGGCGGGTCTGCGACTACTATTGAAGGGACTTATCATGTAAACAACTCAGAACTTGGACTAAAGCTTTTTGCCAGTTTGAGTAAAAGGCAAGTTAAGCCGCCATTAAAAGAATCTACCACCCCTAATATAACATTTTCAAAAAAAATGACGAAATACAGGATTAGCATTAACAGTCAGTATTTCAGGCCCTCACCTGCCATTTATCACATCCCACAAATAGATAGTTTTTCGGTCAAAAGCAGGGAAATTGCGATACCCCAGATTGGATTTTCTCTAGAAATTCCATTTCGAAATCATAATTTATGGAGTAGTATTGTACATCTGGGTATCGGATATAGGGCGGCTACTTTAGTTTTTAAGTCGGTTAGCAACTTTGCATCTGATGGATTTCCGGTTGCAAGGGAAATTGGTGTCAATAATCTTGGAATCTATGGCATTTGTAATTTGGGGATATCTCGCCGCCATTCACTAAAGCGTCAAGTACTGAGCCAGTCACTTACTTATTCAATGGTAATTCCACTGCACAAGGAAAGTGAATATTTAGGTATACCTCTTAGTGGATCAGACTTCCAATTTCCTCCTTATACGGATCCTGTCCTAGAAGGCCGGGTTGATTACAAGTATGGCAGAAAATCCCTACTTTTTGGTGTGGAGTACAATCCGGAAATGTTTTTTAACCTTAGAAGCAACTTTTTTTTGGCCATAGGATTGGTCGGAAATTATAGTTTTGGATGGATTACACATGGGCGTTTTGAAGTTTCAAATAATACGTCCACCTACCACGGGGAAATGGTTCAAAATTTTTCGAAGCTTGGGATTTCAATTCGAATTGGCTTAGAGAAATGACTTCCTTTGCACCAGTCTGTACCGCATCGTGAGGCCGTTGCTCATACTTTTGTCAGCCAGCGTAAGTCCTTTCCCTATTTTAGACACGCTTTGGGGAACACCACAAGGCTGAAATACACAAATATTTAAAAGCCGCTTTCTTTGCACTCCTGTCCATGCTTCCTAAACGTCGCACGGTCAGGAGTGCGATAGTTAGCATGAACTAGAAAGATAAAAATACCAATCAAGGCAAGTATATCGGCTTTCGATAACCAAAAACCAACCTTCGACTTGGGCACCGCAATCTGGTTCATTCAGCATAACGGTGGAATCCTCAACCACCGAATTTTTGAGGAATCATTAACCCGCTCCGAAAGGAGCAAAATCTTACCAATTATGATATTTAATCAGCAAGCCTTGAACAAGGCAAAAGTCAAAATCGCATTCTCTGGCATCTTAATTTGCCTTTTCTTCTTCGCAGGCATGACAGGTTGCAAGAAGGAAATAGGGCAATTCCCCGAAAGCCTATCCAATGCTTCCGTGCTGGACAGGAGCGAAGTGACCCCGACCGTCACCCATGGTATGCTCCACTTCGATTCTTTCGCAGACCTTTCTGCATTCACAATGTCACTGGAGGCAAAGAGGCCGACACTGCACAGGTGAGGAGTGCCTACACTTCATTGGGCATCAACGTAAACGCTGAGTACCTTCCAAATTTGACCGACTACCCTATTTGCCTGCTCAAAGAACAGGCGATTGGCGGCTACACTTCTGCCAGAAAAGCGGAGGAGACCGTAATCAACGCCGCACTCGACAACGGCGACGATAACATCAACTCCATTGTCAATTTCCCATTTTGGAAGACCGCGCTCAACGCAGACCGTGCGGTTCACATCGGCAACCGGATATACAAGTACTACGACAACGGAGGGTAGTAATCATCCTGAACGACGACTGGACGCTGTACGAGAGCGTCAGGGCACAGGCTTACGAGAACGTCCGCGAGTCTTTCAACCTGATCGTCTCCAGCGATGCCCGCGAGGGTTGGGACAACTACTTCACGTTCAACGCCGACGAGAGCATCAACTCGGAAAAAGCGGTGTTTGTCCCACGCTTCGCGGTCGGAACGGCCGCCGATGGCAATTTGTCCATAACCAACGTTTCGCTGGTCGAAACGGTGGCAGGCGCCAATACTTATCGGTGGACATACGGAGACAACACCACGTCCTCAGGCCCCAACCCGAACAGAACCATCGCCCCGAACGAGGCTGTCACGCTCGTCGTCGACAACGGCATGGGCACAAAAGACACCCTGACCGGCGCAGAGAGCATCCTTCTTTGTAGTGTGGACAACTTTACCATCACCTACCTGTCCAACTTCCAGATTCGGTTTGAGTTGCCGGGGTACAACCCTTCCTCGTCTCTATACAATCTGAAGTGGGAGTTCAGCGACGGATCAAGCTCCACAAGCAACCCGGTCGTCAAGACCTTCACCTCAAACGGCACTGTAACCTGTCAATTATTCTGGAAGCACAATAACACCTTAGCCTGCCAATTCACCAAGCCCTTCACAGTAAAGTGCGGGGACAAGAAAACCAACTTCGAAACCCATATTTTCGAGCAGAGCAACCAGAGGTGGAAGTTGGACGGCTCTATTTGGGTAATTACTGGCCAAGTTGGCAGTAAGGTAAAATACCTCAGATGGCGCGGAGCAATTCTTAAGTGGCAGCCAGCCTATAATCAAGGTGCATGTGCAAACCTGAGTGGCATTTACATAAGGGAAATAAATGGGCCAACAGGTAGAAGTTGTATTGACGTTACCGCAAGCGGTAGTTACTGTTTAGGCGAAGGTACATTTCCTACCTCGGTTGCCCACATTATTACAGAGGTTCCAACTGTATTTGCAAAACCCGGACAACTTTCTGCTGGGCTTGGAATTAAAGTAAATGGAACATGGCGGGGTTGGGGATATGCTGGTAAGCCTCGGCTTGTGCTCCCGTAATTTTTTCGATCAATTTCGCTAACATCAACTCGGCGGAGGTACTATAGTATTTGCTACTACCATACCCTCCGTCGAGTTTAAAACCATCTCAAAATGAGAAAGCTATTTGCATTTTTAACTTTGGCATTGAGTAGTAACAATATCGATGGTCAATCAATTACAGCATCTTACTTACAAATATATTCAAAAACTACTGCAGTTGTGCCGGTATTAAACGGAGGAAATGGGGATCAAGGTACCGATAATTCTTTTAGTTTTTCTTATGAACATTTTATAAAAAACAAAAAATATTCGGCTCTTCGTGACTTTATGTAGGTGAGTGCTTGAAATTGAGTTTGCCGCAAGTGAAAAGAATCATGTTCATAAAGTTGTCTTTGTTTCGGTAGCCTCTGGCCCTTCTTTTGGCGAGTTGGATTTTGGAGTTGATGCCTTCGAGGATTCCGTTATTGATTTTAGATTTGACGTAGTTGATGATTCCCGACCAATGGCACGGATGGTGTTTGCTGCTTTTTGAAATGGGAAAATGCCGCTTTTGTCGGCTTGCCTGCACCAGTCTTTGAGGAACTTTTCGGCCATTTTGGTGTCTTTGAAGTTCCAGAATTCGCGTAACAGTTCTTTGAGTCGGTATCCTTCTCCAAGTTTGGGGTACAATGTGATGAGTTCCAGTAGCTCGTCGAATTTTTTGTCGCTGAGGTTTTCGATGTTTTTAAGTAGGGTGTACTTATGGTTCTTGAGTTCGCTGCACTCTTGGCGTTCGATACGGCGCAGGTCGTCCATGGCCTTGTTGACCACTTTGGTGACATGAAAGCGGTCGAAAGTGATGGCGGCGCTGGGCAAGTATTCAAAGCAGCCAAAACGCCTACAGCGTGCTGGTCTTTGCCCTCCGTGACATCAAAAACCCGTGCAGTGTCCAAATCTACGCCTACGGTTACATAGTCGTGGCCACGCCGAAAAGAGGTCTCGTCCATGCCCACCCGCTGGATGTCAGTGTAGTCTGTATTGGCTCGAGCCTTCCGGACGTAGTGCTTAAAGATGTTCCAGATGCGTTGGTCGCGCTCGCCTACCAAACGGGCAACGCTAAGGACTGGCATCTCCAACTCGATCAGGCTCATTGTAAAAGCCTCAAAAAGCAGGGTGAAGCGTAAGCCTCCGACGAACCCCATCTTGCTGCACATTTTCCACCCTTTACTTTTGCATGAGCGTGCCTTATATTTTCAATCACGGGCTGCTGATTCCGTCTCGGGTTTCCAGTTATGTGGCATCAATTCTTCCAGTCTGCTCACTTTATGGTCATTGATACGGTTTAGGACATCAGTGAGCCATTTTTCGGGATCGATGCAGTCAGAGATTCAATCCCCCCCGTCCACTCCCGCACACCTCCCGTCCGAAACCGAACACCCTACCCCCCCGCCCGCACCCATAATCCCCTGAAAATCAGTATCCTGAATTTTCGGCACGCGGTATGAAGTAGTAACACCAAAGTTCAACCCTACTGGCAAAAGCACCCGACCACTGCCCATCCACTATGCTGTCCAACTACCTGAAAATTGCCCTCCGTAACCTTCTGCGCAACAAGACCTTTTCGGCACTCAATATCGCCGGACTGGCGCTTGGCATGGCAACTTGTCTGGTCATTCTCTTGTATCTGCAGCATGAACTGAGTTACGACCGCTACAACAAGCAGGCTGAACGCATCGTCCGGGTATTGTTTCGGGGCACCGTGCAGGGCGAAAAGATGAATGAGGCCACCGTGATGCCGCCTGTGGCCCAGACACTCAAAAAAGATTATCCTGAAGTGGAAGTCGCCACACGCCTGCGCGAAGCAGGCGCGCCTCGGGTGCGCGTACAGGGTAAAAAATTCGAGGGCGATCCGGCAGCTTACGTGGATGCCAATTTTTTCCAGGTGTTCACACTGCCTTTTCTCCAGGGCGATGCCGCTACGGCGTTGCAAAAACCCAATACGGTGGTGCTCTCTAAAACCCTGGCCAACAAGTACTTCGGCGCAACAGATCCGTTGGGAAAAGTACTGGAACTGGAAGGCTGGCCTGTGCCTTGTACCGTGACGGGGGTGATGAAGGATGTACCGGACCATTCGCATTTCCATTTCGAGCTGTTCGCCGCCATGTCGGGCCTGCCCGAGGCGCAGTCGGACTCCTGGATGCGTTCCAATTTCTTCACTTATCTGCTTTTGTCAAAACCGAAGGATCTTCAGGCTTTGCAAGCCAAATTGCCGCAGGTGGTGGATCAGTATCTCGGCCCCCAAATGCAACAGGCCATGGGCTTGAGCCTGAGCGATTTCCGCAAGCAAGGCAACGAGCTGGGACTGATATTACAGCCATTGACGGATATTCACCTGAGTACGGAAATTGCCAACCCACTGGCGCCCAACGGGAATATCCAGTATGTGTATATGTTTTCGGCCATTGCACTCTTCATTTTGCTGATCGCCTGTATCAATTTTATGAACCTGTCCACCGCCGGAGCCAGCAAACGGGCGCGGGAAGTGGGTGTGCGTAAAGTGATGGGGGTGGCTAAAAGTGCTTTGGTCGCCCAGTTTTTGACAGAATCCTTGCTTTTGACCGGATTTGCGTTGGTTTTAGCAGCTGGGTTGGCTTATTTGGCCTTGCCGGTGTTCAATGATTTGCTGGGCGTCCAGTTGTCGGCAAACCTGCTGGATCGACCGGATTTGTGGGCGGGTTTACTGGGTGTAGGTCTGCTCACCGGTATTTTGGCCGGCAGTTATCCCGCCTTTTTTCTCTCCAATTTCCAACCTGCACAGGTATTGAAAGGCAAACCAGGTCCGCAAACACGCGGTTTTGGCTTGCGCAGCGGCCTGGTGGTGTTTCAATTTGCCATTTCCATTGCACTCGTGGTCTGTACGATCGTAGTCTCCCGGCAGTTGGTGTACATCCAAAATAAGCAACTGGGTTACGAAAAAGAGCAGGTGCTGGTGTTGTCGAATACCGGGGCGCTGGGACAAAAACTGGACGCATTTCGACAACAACTTGCACAGGACCCACGGGTGCGCAGCATCAGCAGATCAGGCTTCTTGCCTGCGGGTGATTCCTGGAACAACAATTTTTTTGTTTCCCCGGAAAGCGATCCGGACCAAATGATCAAGACCCTGCGTTACGAGGTGGACGAGCATTACATCCCGACCCTGGGCATGAAAGTACTGGCCGGACGCAATTTTTCCCCGGAATTCCGGAGCGATACAACGGGTGTGCTGCTGAACGAGTCCGCCGTCAAGGCCTTCGGTTTCGGGGAAAATGCTATTGGGCGCAGTATTCGTCGATCGCTGGGTAAAGGCGAGCAGCAAGTGTACGAGGTCATTGGTGTGGTGCAGGACTTCCATTTTCGTTCGCTGCACGAGCCCATTTCGCCGCTGGTGATGACCCTCAGCGGCAACGCCGGCGATCTCATCATGAAGGCCGGCACCAGCGACCTGAGCGGCCTGCTCACCTCCGCGAAAAACCAGTGGGACCAACTGACAGCCAGCGAACCTTTTGTATACTCCTTTCTGGACCAGCGTTTTGACCAAAGCTATCGCGCCGAGCAAAAAACAGCCCTCCTGCTGGGGATCTTTGCCGGGCTGACCATTTTTGTGGCCTGTCTGGGTCTGTTTGGGTTGGTGTTGTTCAGCACCGTGCAGCGCAGCAAGGAAATAGGCATTCGCAAAGTCTTAGGCGCCTCTGTGGCAGGCATCACAGGATTGCTGGCCAAAGACTTTTTGAAGCTGGTAGTGATCGCCATTTTCATCGCTTCGCCAGTGGCCTATTATGTTATGCAAAAGTGGCTGGCAGATTTTGCGTATCGCATTGATATTCAATGGTGGATGTTCGTAGCAGCGGCCTTAGCCGCCGTCTGTATCGCGTTTTTAACAGTCGCCCTTCAGAGTGTGCGGGCTGCTTTGGCAAATCCGGTTGAGTCGTTGCGGAGTGAGTAACAAAGTTTCGTTACCGCCCCTCTACATCCCGCCCAAATCCTTCAAATACTTCTCCGAATTGGCCCTCACCGCATCGCTGGGTTTCTTAGTCAGCGCTTTTTTAAAATTAGCGATCGCATTGGGCTTATCTCATTTGGGAGATCCTGGCCGCAGGGCTCGGGGTTTGGGGCAATGTAATGCCTTGTGACCATGCGTTGGTGACCATTAGTGCTACCAAGGTCAAAGGCGCCAGAAAGTGCTTGAGAATTTTTGTCATGGTATGCTTAATTTTTAGTGAATTACAGACACCGAAAGTTGGGTTTTTACCGTCCTGCAGGTAAAAAGATGGACAAAATATATAGGGGAGCGGCGCCAACAACGGATTGCGTTGACCGAGCAACTTGCTGAGGAAAAAGAAAAGCCCCCAGACATTACGACTGGGGGCTTTTTCTGTGCCCGGGACGGGACTCGAACCTGCACGACCGATAAAGGCCAAGGGATTTTCTTACCAACTACGACTTTCGCCGCTCCTGCAAACAGTTTGCGGGATTTGTGGTCTGGACTTTCTCTTTGCCATACCACGCTTTGCATGGCTTAGGCACCGCCTGTTAAGTCTCTACACCTTTCTCCCGAATTCTCGGGAGACTTGGCTCGGGATTGCCACTTTTGAGAGGTTTCCCCGAATTTAAGCGGCTTTACATCAAGCATTTCTACTTGAGCACTCAAATTTTTCTGATGTTTTTAGCGCGGTAATTGTCTGTCAAGGCATGACAGTTTGGGCACAACAAAAGCAAATTTTCAATCGCATTGTTATACCTGTCTCCGTCTGTGTGGTGCAGTTCTAAAGGAATCGGGCATTTAAGCCATTCCGTTAAATCACAATTTTCACAACGGTGCATTTTTACATTTTCTTTAAGCAACCGCTTTTTCAATTTATGAGACTGATAAGCGTATTGACCAGAAAAAATGTCCTGAAGTGGCACCGCCTTCCCAATAATGATTTTGGAAATTCCTTTTCCCGGTTGGTTGGATTTGAAACAACCAAGTCGTTTAGCATGACTACACAAGGTTTTGTAATTCATTCCTAGTGCAATCGCTGCCTGATTCATACTTATTGACGCATTACAAACTTCAATAAATCGAACCTGAAATTCCGAATCGAAACTGTATTTTGCCATGACAAAACAATTTTGCTAAAAAATCAAAGAACTAAGTCCCTCGTGTCTACCATTTCACCACCCGGGCTAATTGGTCAACAAAATTAAGAACAAACTTGCTAAAGCCTGAAACTAACTTCCCGAAAGTTTAAAACTTTCGGGAAGTTGCCGAAAAAAAACAAAAAAGCCTTCCCGATACATCGAAAAGGCTCTGAGCGGAAAACGAGATTCGAACTCGCGACCTCGACCTTGGCAAGGTCGCGCTCTACCAGCTGAGCTATTTCCGCAATTTGTGTTTACTGTTCAAGACTGGTGTCTTGCGTTTTGCGGCGGCAAAGATAAGCCCGACATTTTCAGATAGGCAAATGTTTTTTGAAAAAAATTTCTAATTTTTGAAAAAAGCCTGATAGCCAGGGAGTTGTTGAGGACTGAATTAAGGCTGATGCAGCCTATTCTTCAGTGATATTCTCCTCTTCCTCTTCTTTCCAATCTTCGAGTTTTCTTTTCAGGTAAAAATAAGTCTCCAGCTGTGTCCGCACCGGGATATCGCTGCTGTTCCGGTGGTATTCATTGAGGTTTAGACGATCAATGATGCGGGCCTTCACGTTATCATTGAGTTGGATCTCGAGCAATGCACGGATGTCTGCCTGAAGCAAAGGATCATAGACCGGGAAGATGGTTTCGATCCTGAAGGAAAGGTTGCGCTCCATCCAGTCGGCACTGCTGAGGAAAGTCAGTTCATCCCCTCCGTTGTGGAATAAAAATACCCGGGCGTGCTCCAAATAGCGGTCTACAATGCTAATAATTTTAATATTCTCGCTGAGACCCGGGAGACCTGGAACGATGCAGCAAATGCCGCGTATGATCAAGCGGATCTTCACGCCCGCTTTTGACGCCTCGTAGAGTTTTGAAATGATCTCTTTATCTTCCAGACTGTTGATTTTCAGGATCATTTCAGCCTTTTCACCGCGTTGGGCAGCCTCCAGCTCGTTGTTAATGAGCTGATAGAGTTTTTCCCGAAGGTTGAACTTGCCCACCAGAAGGTGTTGAAAAGGATGGGCCGGAGGCATGTTTTCCAAATGCGCCAGAACATTGCTTACTTCGTTGGTCAGTCGCGGATCGGCTGTGAAAATGCCAAAATCCGAATAAATCTTGGCCGTTTCTTCGTGAAAATTACCCGTGCCGAGGTAAGCGTAAAGTTTTGCATGCCCGTCTTCAATACGACGCACGAGCGCAAGTTTGGAGTGCACTTTTACCCCTGGCAAGGAGTAGTGGACCCGCACGCCGGCTTTTTCCAAACGCTCTCCCCACTCCAGATTGGTCGCCTCGTCAAAACGGGCCTTGATCTCCACAAAGGCAGACACCTGTTTGCCATGCTGAACCGCCTCCATAAGCGCTTCGAGAATTCGGCTGCTTTTGGCGACACGGTATTGAATGACTTTGATGTGGGTGACGGCCGGATCGACCGCGGCCTTTTCGAAGAATTGAATAACGGGCTCAAAAGACTGATAAGGAACATGGATCAGTTGATCGGCCTCGGCGATAACTTTGAGCATGTCGGGCGCATTGGTCAGGGTAGGATGTGCAAGCGGCGGCAAAGGCTTGTTTTTCAGGTGTTTGAGGCCAAAATCCGGGAAGCGGAAGAAGTCAAAATTATTGTGATAGCGTCCTTCCGGGAGCATATCGTTTTTCCGGAGGTCGAAGGTGTCCTGCAGGTAAGAAAGCAGGTGCTGGGGCATTTCACGGTCGTAGACGAAACGGCTGGCAGGACCGACCTGGCGTTTTTGCAGGCTCGATTTTATCTTTTGCACCAGATCGCCGCTGAACTCGTCGTCAATATCCAGTTCGGCATCGCGGGAGAGTTTGATCGAATACGTGTCCTGAATGTCATACCCGGGGAAAAGTCTCGATACAGAATGTCGGACAATATCGTCGAGCAAGATCACATCATGGCGATCGCCTTTCGTGGGGAGTGAAACAAAACGGGACACCTGATCGGAAGGAATCTTCACCAACGCGTATTCGCTGTCGGAGAGCGGTTTCTTCTTTTGTCGCAAATGGACGGCCAGATAAAGGTGGGCATTGGCCAGAAAAGGATTGATCCGGCGCTTGACCAGCAACACAGGCATTACGAAGGGCAGCAGATTGCCTTGAAAATAATCTTCCACATACTGCCGCTGGGTATCATTCAGATCAAGCCGCCTCAGGATGTGGACGTGATGTTTCCGGAGTTCCGGAACGATCTGCTTTTCAAAGATCTGGGAGAATTCTTCCTGTTGCCGGTTTACGATCTGGTGAATTTCCTTGAGCAATTCGCTGGGATCAAAGTGGAGTTGGGCTCGGGTCTTTTTGCCTATTTTTTTAAGTTTGCGGATGCCTGCCACCCGAATCCGGAAAAATTCGTCGAGGTTGGAAGAATAGATGGCCAAAAATTTAAGCCGTTCCAGAAGCGGCACAGCAGGGTCTTTGGCTTCTTGCAGCACACGGTAATTGAAGGAAAGCCAGGAGATATCGCGATGGGTATAGGGCAGCGGAGTCATGAATTTTTATCGATCGGCCGATGGGAACTGGCAGCCGGATTATTGGATTGTGGAATTTAAGCCGCGCAAAAATGAAAGTTTTTGCGGGCTTAATGTTTTAAAAGATGAAAAATGCTGGTGTGCTGCGGAAGAATTAACATCATCGCCCAAAACCCTCCCTACCTTCGCCTGCCAATTATGCAAGATTTTAAAATCAATCTCGACCGCGACCTTGTTTTCTTTGATGTAGAAACCACGGGCCTGAACGTCATCCGCGACCGCATCGTGCAGATCGCGCTGATAAAACTCCGCAAAAACGGCCAAGCCGCCGAAGAACTTTCGATGCTCATCAACCCGGGTATTCCGATCTCGGAAGAATCCATGGCCATTCATGGCATTACGCCCAAAGACCTCGCCAACAAACCTACGTTCGCGCAGGTGGCGCAGAAGATCTGGGACTTTATCGGCAATGCTGACCTGGGGGGTTACAATTCCAACCGATTCGACGTGCCGATGCTCATGGAGGAATTCTCCCGCGTAGGCATGGAATTCGATATCTCCAGGCGGCGTTTGATCGATGCCCAGCGTATCTTCTACAAGATGGAACCCCGCACCCTTAAGGCTGCATACCGGCTTTATTGCCAAAAGGAACTCGAAGACGCACATGATGCCCTGGCGGATGTGCGGGCCACTGTAGCCGTTTTTCAAGGCCAGATCCGCGCTTATGAGGGCAAAGATCTGCTGGATGAAGAAGGAAATATCGTTCCAGCGCCCATTAAAAATGACATTCAGGCGATCCATGAATTTACCAATGACCTCAATTTTGTGGATGCCACGCAAAAACTACGGGTGCAGATGGATGGCACCGTGGTGTTCAATTTCGGCAAATACGTGGGGGAGTCCGTAAAAGCTGTGCTGGCCCGGGAACGCCATTACGCGGGATGGATCATTGAAAAGGAGTTTTCCTCCCAGGTGAAACAGTACATCAAACAGGTGCTGAAGGAAATGGAGGGCGGGAAATAGTGCTGCACAAATGTTACCCATCCCTGGTATACCCCATCGATTACCTGCGTTCTGACCAAAACATTGCGGGGGGTGACGCAAATCAGCGTTGGATTTCACGCTAGTATTTATAAGGTAACGTAGGTTTGAGACTCAATTTTAGCAAAAACACATGAACCGCTTCGCACTTGCCCTTTGCCCTTTGCTTTTTGCGCTTAGCTTTTCCGCCTGTTTCGAACCGAAGGAAGGCTGTCTGGACATTGCGGCCACGAATTTCGACGCGGGCGCCGACAAGGACTGCTGCTGCGAGTACCCGAAAATTGTGCTGACCGTAGATCAGGTGTACGACACGCTGCTTTTCCGGAATGACATGCTTTATCCTGATGCAAATGGCCACTTGTTTCGCATCAAAAGTGTGGCATTCTATCTATCTGATTTTCAATTGTTTCAGGCGGGAGAAATCTACAAGGTGAGCGATACGCTTACGCTCAACACCTTCCTGGGCAGCGATACCTCCAGCCAGCTTTTCATCAACGATTTTCAACTCGTGCGGCGCAGTCCGATCGATTATGTAATAGGCACTTTTCGGCAGGAGGGCAATTTTGAAGCAGTCGATTTCCGGCTGGGCCTTTCCGGGGAAGCTCAAAAGGTCATTCCATTCAAGGCCCCGGCAAATCATCCGCTTGCGGCACAAGCTGACAGCCTCTGGCGTGGACAATCGGCTGGTTTTGTGTTCCTGCAAGCCGTGGTCGTCCGAGATTCAATGGCCAATACAACGGCGGATACCCTGCGATTTTTGCAGGCCGATTTAGGCCAACCGCGCATCGGTGCGACAGGTCTGTTCGTACATGCTACCGGCTATGACTTCCCTTTGGTACTGAAGGTGGATTACAATAAGATGTTTGAAGGAATAAATTGGTCATTACACGACATTCAGGCATGGAAAACGAAGATCATTGCCAACTTACCAGGTACTTTCAGCGTTTCACAATAGGACAAAGTCCAAAATCTAACATCAATTTAAGTCATGAAAAAACTCACGCTGCTTCTGGGGCTTTTTGCCCTTGCCTTTTTACCCGCTTGTAAAGATAACGAAGAGGGGGGACCGAAGGCGGATTTTACCGTCACCTTTAAGTCGAATTTTGCCGGCGAGCAACTGACAAAATACAAAAGCTACGCGTTCGGGGCTGCAGGGATTCCTTTGCAATTCACACGTTTCAGCACCTACCTGTCGGACATCGAACTGCTCAAAGCCGACGGTTCCAGCCACCGACTCGCAGAGATCGAGTACATTGATTTTACGCCCGAAAATGCTTCTTCAGACCTTTCTGCCACGCCGGCCATTACCTATAGCAACGTGCCGGAAGGTGAATACACGGGGCTTCGGATCGGGTATGGGGTAAAGCCTTGGCTGAATTCAAAAACCTATAACGACTTCCCCATCGGCCATCCACTTGCCAAAGAAATAGAATATTGGAGTGGCTGGACCAGCTATATTTTCACCAAGATAGAAGGCAAGGCCGACTCTGACAATAATGGAACGTTAGACGTTTCCCTACTCTACCACTGTGGGTCTGATGCGGTTTACAAAGTGTATGCTTTTGACCTGCCCATCCACATTCACACGGGTCAGCCGGGAATTTCAGTGAATTTTGACCTGGAAAAAATATTCACCATGGACGATGGCTCATTTTACGACATCGTGACGAATTTCTATACTTCCCACGATCCGAACAACGTGGTTGTAGCACAGGTACTGATGCACAATTTTAAAAAGGCGACCACGGTGACACAGTGAAATAAAGCGTTAAAACAGATCTGTCTCATTAATCAACCTTTTGAGACAACTTCTTATCAATTTGAATAAAATGAAAAACTTATTCACCAAGATATCCTTAGGTTTTGCCCTTGCGCTTGGCGTCCTGGCTTGCCACGATTTGCCCACCAAAGAACCCATGCCCGGCGATCTGGATCATATTCCGTACGACCCTCAGCCGTACGCCATTATGAAACCCTCATCCTTCCCCAATATACCGGTACCTGCTGATAATCCGATGACGTTGGACGCAGTTCAACTGGGTCGACGACTATTTTACGACCCACTTTTATCGGCAGACAGTACCCAGTCCTGCTCCAGCTGCCATTTGCCGCAAGGCAATTTTACGGACAACAAAGCGGTGTCCATTGGTATTGACGGTATTTCGGGCAGACGTAGTTCCATGGCCTTGTTGAATATCGCCTACGCCACCAATGGACTTTTCTGGGACGGACGCTCCGCTTCGCTTGAGGAACAGGCACTGCGACCTGTGGAAGACCCCATTGAGATGCACAACACCTGGACACAGGTAATTGAAAAACTCAGGGTCCACCCTACCTACCCTGCGCTTTTCAGAAAAGCCTTTGGCATCAATGACCGTGATCAAATCAGCGAAAAACTGGCCGCCAGAGCCATTGCACAGTTTGAGCGGATCCTGATCAGCAGCGGCACTTCCAAGTTCGACCAGTTTAAAGAGGGCAATATTGATGTTTTTGATGAGGAAGAATTGGACGGCTACCTGATGTATTTTGAAGAAGCCTGGCAGTACGGGCTTAATTTGCCCGATGCACAATGTTTCCATTGTCACGGCGGCATTACCCTCACCGGGAACAATTATTTCAACAACGGTTTGGACTCGGTCGCTTCTTTGGATGATTTCAAGGATTTGGGCCGTTTTGAAGTGACGGGCAACCACTCAGACAAGGGAAAATTCCGCACCCCAACCTTGCGGAACATCGCGCTTTCGGGGCCATATATGCACGACGGGCGTTTCCAAACGCTGGAAGAGGTGGTGGAGAACTATTCAAAAAAAGGTTTTGGAGTGTCTAATGAAGACCCCAATCTGCCACTGATGGGTCTAAATGCGCCCAATAACACACTCTCCGCAGACCATAAAAAATCGCTCGTCAAATTCCTCCACACGCTTACGGACACCGTTTTCATAAAAAATCCGGACATTCAGAATCCATTTCAGTAGAACGAGTCACGCAAAAGACAGGGTTATTGAACGAAGGCAGGTTCGTTTAGCAGGATGGATTTTATTGAAACACATAAGGCACATAGAACACATAGTATTTTGGTTATCAGCAAACTAAAACCTATGTGTTCTATGTGCCTTATGTGTTTCAAAATGCCAACGGAGCCCAGTTTTACATTACTTTTGAATAAAGGCGAAATAAACTTCGTCCTGCGTTACTTTTGGCCTGTTTTTAGCGGATAATCCTGCCTGTCATTGATTTCACCACAAATCATCCCGTTGCTCATGCGAAACCGACTTATACTTCTCGCCATTTTTGCGGCTTTTACCATCCATGCTCAGATCAGCGAGGGCGGTCTCCCACCCAGCTTACAGCCTGAATATCAGTCTTTTCTGCAAGGCAAAATGCCCGCGATGCTTGCACTTCCGGTACTGGATGTGGCAAATGCCCTGGCAGAAGACAGCCATGCTCCCGGCCAAAACCGATTTGCAGCCCCCATTACAGCAGATGTTTCCCTGGAAAATGCCGGCGCCTGGCATACCCTGCCCAATGGCGACCGGGTCTGGCTATGCGCCCTTCGCTCGCTCGGGGCACTGGGGTTAACCCTGATCTTTGACGAATTCAGACTGCCCGCCGGAGCAAAATGTTTTGCCTACGGGGCCAATGGACAAGTATTGGGGGCCTATACGGCACAGAGTTGTTTGTCTTCCGGCAAATTTTTGATCGGAGTTCTAAAAGGAGACATTGCCTATCTGGAACTCTTTGAACCCGCTGCCGTGCAGGGCCAGAGTAAAATTAGTACAAATCGTATCGACGTTGCGTACGATGCAAATGCCTTTAGCGGCGCGGAGGATTTCGGGGAATCTTTGCCTTGCAATGTCAACATCAATTGCCCTGCCGGAGACAACTGGCAAGTACAGAAAAGAGGTGTGGCGCGCATTCTGATGGTTTTTTCCAACGGGGAAGGCTGGTGCAGTGGCACACTCATCGCCAATACCTCCAACTCCTTTGAACCAAATTTCCTGACCGCACACCACTGTCAGCTCATTGGCAATAATCCTGATTTTGGGCTCTGGCGTTTTGATTTTGATTACGAATCGGCCAATTGCTCCAATCCGGCCACGGAGCCCGTTTCACGTTCAGTGTTGGGAAGCGAGCGCCTTTCTTACCGTACGGAAACGGACTTTATGTTGTTGAAGCTCAATCCCATACCCCTTAATTATGAGATTTATTTCAATGGTTGGAATCGCAGCGGAGCCATCACCGAGGTGACGCCAAATTCAGCCTACATCCATCATCCTTTTGGCGATATCAAGAAAATTTCGTTGGATACTCAAGCCTGTATCATCCATCCTGGCCAACTTGCCTGGGGTGGTATTTTTGGCACGAGTCCGGCAAATTCCCACTGGAAAAGCATCACAGACATCGGGGTGTTTCAACCCGGATCCTCCGGCAGTCCGCTATTAGATCCAAGCAAACGCATCGTCGGACAACTGCATGGAGGCAGCACGGCGGTAGGCGACATGTGTACTGTTACGGGGGTATACTTCGGACGGTTCAACATTTCCTGGGATCAAGGCAATGCACCAGAATCAAGACTTAAAGAATGGCTCGATCCGACCAATACCGGGGCGGTCACACAAAATGGCTATCCGCGTCCGGCAGTGCCGGGTTATTCCATCAGTGGCAACATAAAAACCCATTGGGATGTACCCATGGAAGGGATTCGGGTGGACATCGGAGGCAGCACTTCGGGGTTTGTCCTGACCGACTCCCTGGGGAATTATACGTTCAACAACGTCCCAGCTGGCGGGAATTACAACATCAAACCATTACACGATGTGAACGACCTGAACGGAGTGACTACTTACGATCTTGTATTGATTTCCAAGCATATACTTTCCCTTGAGCCCTTAAATTCTCCATGGAAAATGCTGGCTGCCGATGTCAACCAGACAAGTTCCATCACTACTTTTGATATCGTTGAGGGTCGTAAAGTCATCCTCGGAATCAATGCCGGATTTAACGCCAATAACTCCTGGCGTTTCCTCCCTGCCTACACCATTTTTAACAATCCGAATAACCCTTTCAGTGGGGGTATCCCACCAGACAATATCAACATCAACAATCTCCAGGCCAACTACAACACCGCAGATTTTAAAGGAATCAAAGTGGGAGATGTGAACAATTCGGCGGTAGGGAATTGAGTGAGTTCGGTAGGCGCCAATTACAGAGCGTCGTGTCGGGCACGATCTCAAGCCGAGTTTCATGCCAAAATGAGCATTGTTGTAGAAGAAGCAGATGAGTGCTTATTTTGGCTTGAACTGATTGAAGATCTTAATATTGACAAAAGCCCTCAATTGAAATATCTGCAGAATGAAACCCTTGAGATCCTAAAAATCTGTTCAAAAGCCAGAAGCAACTCCTAACCCCTCACTCACTCACTCACTCACTCATTCACTCACTCATTCACTCATTCACTCACTCACTCAATGAAGCATACCGCAAAAGAAAGATTCCTCCAATACG
>JAUSMG010000421.1 GCA_030645295.1 Saprospiraceae bacterium
CCCTTTTTACCGGGTCTTTTTGCAGCAGTTCTTTCAACTCACGCCGGTTGACGCGGTTGTGGAGCGCTTTTTTGGATCGACTCACGGGGATTGCAGCAATTGTAAGCGGAGCGGTAATGGTTTTCTCAATCATGGTAAACATTAAAGCGCAAATTTCCGATCTCAATACGAGAGCCGCAACTATTTAGGCCTCCAATTTTTGTTTTCGGGAACTTCAAGGGGTAAAATTAGCGTTTAAGCCGTCGTTAATTTTAGCGCGAGCATGTGAATACTTTGCCAAAAAACTCCCACTTTTGAGGCGTTGATTCTCATGCTCGCCTCTAGAGTGTGTCTGAAAAATGCTCACCGGGCTGAAAACGCATCTTTTGGAACCTGTGCTGCGCGTCTTTTTCGGGCAATAGAACACTGCTATTCCCCTAAAAAGATACACTTACCCAGAACCCAAAAACTGCATTTTCATCTCCGGCAGCATTTTTCAGACACACTCTAACGTCATAAATTTTTTTTAGCTATGAACTGGAGAAGGCTCAATGGCCAGCGCATCGAAAAGCCCCTGCTCACGGCGGTAGAAGATACCATTCGTCGGGAAAACGCGGAGGGCTACAAATTGAAAGTTTGCATCGGAACCGATTCGCAAGTAATTGGTAATGAGGTGCATTTTGCCACGGTGATCGTGTTTTTGCGCGAAAAACGGGGCGGTTTCATGTTTATTTCCAACGAAAAAAACCTGCGTAAAATGACCATCCGCGAACGGATGATACTGGAGGTAGGTCGTTCTGTCGAAGTGGCCTACACGCTTTGTGAGCTGCTTGATCGTTACGAAGTGGCGCTGGAGGTGCACGCGGATATCAATACTGATCCCTCGTTCGAAAGCAATACCGCCCTCAAAGAAGCAATGGGTTATATCCTCAGCATGGGATTTGTATTCAAGGCCAAACCCGATGCTTTTGCCTCTTCCTGCTGTGCGGATAAGGTGATTTGAGGGGATGGGTTGAATCTTTGAAAAAAGCGCGAAGCGATTGAATGTCAATCACATCGCGCTTTTTTATGAAGCAAGGCTTATCTATGATTATTTCCCCAGCCTGAAAGTAGCAGACCCAAGTAAACCTTTGTCGCAATAAATGCCTACCACATAATTGCCGGCTTTAAGTCGCTCATCAAATTTATGTCCGAAGGTGACCCGCTGCACAGAAGTCAGGTTCACTTCTTTGATCTCCTGCGCTGTGATTTCCACTGGCCCGGCAGGGGCGTTGATGGTTGCTTTTGTTGCATTTTTGCTGATGATTGGAATGGCCTTGTCCGTAGTCATGGCCATGTACAGTTTTTGCGCACCCTGGTAGGCTTGTGGGACATCAGCCAGGTCGAAGCTGACGAAAATCTCCCGGGCTTTTTTGGCACGGGTAGTGAGTTTATCGCCCCGGCTTTCGCACTGTACGGAGAAAGAAGTGGCTTTGAAAGTGGCCGATTGGGTCTTTTTGATCTGTGATTCCAACTGTTTGGCCAAGTCTTGCACTTGGCCGGTTAGGTCAGTATTGGCGCCTTTGAGTTGGGCATTATCGGTGGTAAGTTGATCGACTTGATCCTTTAGCTGGTTATTTTCCAATCGCAATCCGGTGATGATGGTCTCCATTTCGATCTTGGTTTTTTTCAATTCTGCCACTTGGGCCCGGAGGCTTTCCAGATCTTTCACAGAACTGGACTTTATTTGCCGGATGACAAGCTCCTTTTCCTGAACCTGTTGCGCAGATGCAGCTACACGGCCTTGCAGACTTTCGTTCTCCGTTCGCAAATCCGAATAAGCATTGGTCATGCTGTCGAGCGAAGTAGAAATTTGAATTTTTTCGGCCTCCAGTGCTACGCGTTCTTGCTCCATTCTTTCGGTTTCAGCCAGATAGTTTTTTGATTTTTGCCAGAAGAAAAAACCAAGACCGGCGGCCAGCAGCAGCATTAAAGTAACCACAATGGCGTAGGTGCGAGAGCTCTGATTATCACTCATAGTTGAAAGATTGTTTAGAAAATGGATGTTCGAATTAACTTTGGGCGAAAGTAGACTACAGGACAATTTGACACTGGAAGATAGACACAATTCAGGAAGTGCATATTTTTCAAGTTATTAGAGTGCAAGTCCAATGTCCAATGTCAAAATGTCCAGTAGTCTGGCAAATTAATGTCCAGTAGTCTGGCAAATTTGATTGCAAAGGTGACCACTCTATGTGAGACTATGCTCAACTTTGCCTTGGAAAATTAAGTAATGTTCCGACTCCGACTCCTTTTGCCACACTAAAACGTGTAACTGGGTATCAGCGGCTTAACGGTTAATAATGAACACCGACGAACTTCTTCTACGACTCCGGGAACAAGACCGTGCCGCACAAAAATGGCTATATGAGCGATATTCGCCGCTTATGTTTAGCGTATGTAAACGCTATTTGCAATCCCGTGAAGATGCGGAGGAGGCCTTGGTGAGCGGTTTCTTCAAAGTGTTTTCTCAAATTGAAAGTTTCACGGGCGCCGGGAGTTTTGAAGGTTGGATCCGGCGCATCATGGTGAACGAAAGCCTCATGACATTGCGTAAGATCCAACCCTTGACCTTCCCGGGCGACGAGCTGGAAATACCAGATCACGCGGATAGTTTTAATATTGAGGCAGATATTTCAGCCCGGGAAATACTCGATTTATTGGACCTTTTGCCTCCCGGCTATCGCACTGTTTTTAATCTTTATGTATTGGAAGGTTTTAAGCACATTGAGATCGCCGACGTCCTCGGTATCAGCATTAATACCAGTAAAAGCCAATTGATCCTCGCCAAAGAAAAACTCCGTAACCTCTTGAAATCCAGAGGGTTTTACCAACCATGAACGATGAACTATAAACTATGAACTATAAACGAAAAATGCACTCGTCGATAGTTCATAGTTCATAGCTCATAGTTCATAGTTCATCGTTCAATATATGCCGGACATTTTTGACTTTTTTAAAGAAAATGAGGATAAACTTCATGAGCGGCCTTCCGATCAGGTTTGGCAAAAATTGGAGCAAAAACTCGAACGCAGCCGTCCCCCGAAGCGGCGCGATATCCGTTTTTTGCAAATATGGGTGGTGGCGTTGATGGTGCTTATTTTAATACTGGCAGCCGTGATGGTTTGGCATTATTCACGGCGTTAAGGCAACTCAAAATACAGACTACCGGACATTTTGACATTGGACATTAGAATTGCACTCAAATAAAATATTATGAAAGCCTTGCTTTGTTTGCCGCTGCTCCTATTCTCCTTTCACAGTTTCGCGCAAGACATCAGAGATCCACTGGATATACCGCCGCCCCATGTTATTCTGCAGACTGGTATCGGGTTTCAATGGTTTGGTGAAACCTACAAACTTTACACGCTTTCAGCGGAACGCCCCTTTGGTCATTATTGGCGTGTAGGCATACAAGGAACGTTTTACCTGCAAAACAACCCGGACTACTTTTATTATTCGAGTGAGTTTTTGGGTGGTTCTGAATTTGGTGCTTATGCCAAATATTTCCTGCATGGCAGATTCTCAGGGCGAAAGAGCGGGCTGTTTTTGGGGCCTGAATTGCGCTTTGGTACACGGCGATTTCAAGTATTATTAGACAATGTGTTTCCACCACCACCGATGCCCAATTATCAAGCCTATAAAGAGCGTGTATCAAAAATTATGTTGCGCTGGGGAGTACAATGGCAGTTTGGCCACGCCACGCTTGAGCTTGCGGCCCCATTTGGGGTGGAGATATACCGAACTACGGATTTGATTGGAATAGGTTATAGCAGTGATACCCAATTTGTGCTGTTGCCAACGCTTCAACTGGGGGTGGCGTTTTGAAGGGTAAAAATGCGATTTTCAAAAAGAAACTCAAATTGCGCGGATGGCTGGAAATTTCGCCCCCTTTCTTGGTTCTAACTTCCCGTCCCGAGCACTCGGAATAAACTTTCGGGAACTTCAAAAGCAAAATTATTTGACAACAACATGAAGATCAGACTATTACTGCTCAGTTTTATACTTGCAGCGGTTTCATTGTCGGCGCAAAAAACTGTCACTACTGATGAACAGGCATGGTTTGCCGTATTTAACCAGACGCGCCTCAGTAAAAAATGGGGTTTCTGGTTTGACGCCCACTTGCGATTGAAAGACAACTATGTGGGCGACCTCTCGCAAAGTATTATCCGCTTTGGGCCAACTTATTTTCTGACCGATGATATTCGCCTGACTGCAGCCTATGCCTATGTCCACACATTCCCAGGCCCAGGTCACGCCAACATTGGTTTGCCCGAACATCGCCCCTGGCAACAAGTGCTTTGGTACACTCGAAGCCCAAGGGTGCGTCTTACGCAATCCTTTCGTTTGGAGGAGCGATATAGGCGAAAAACCTTGACAGACAATGAATTAGGCGAAGGGTATAATTTCAGTTGGCGGCTTCGATACAATTTTTGGTTCTATACGCCACTGACCAAAAAACGTTTCGAGCCAGGCGGCTTGCAGTTTTTAGTAAACAATGAAGTTTTCATAAATTTTGGTAAAAACATTGTGTACAACCACTTTGACCAGAATCGTCTCTTTTTAGGGCTGGTGTATCAAGTGAACAAACACGCACAACTCCATGGTGGGTACATGAACCTCTACCAGCAACTTCCGACCGGCAATCAGTTCCGGAATCAGCACACAATAAGGGTGTTTTATTTCCACAATTTTGACCTGCGAAAGTAGGCCGGAACGCTGTTCCGGCAAGATTCGGAACAGCGGTTTAGATTAAAACACGGAACAGCGGTTTATAATAAACACGGAACAGCGTTCCGTGATACCAGCCATGCAACACAGCACTCCACCACCCGCCCCAACTTTCCGCGAGGCCCTCGGCTTCTGGCTCCGGCTGGGATTCATCGGATTTGGTGGACCAGCGGGACAAATTGCTATTCTGCATGATTTTTTAGTGGAAAAGAAGCGCTGGATCAGCAATTCGAAATTCCTTCACGCGCTGAATTACTGTATGCTATTGCCAGGCCCGGAAGCCCAACAATTGGCCACTTACACGGGCTGGATGCTGCACGGTGTACGGGGTGGACTGGCGGCTGGTATTTTGTTTGTGATACCTTCGGCGATCATTCTATGGGGATTGAGTGTGTTATACGTCACTTATGGACATGTCCCGGCAGTGCAGGCAGCATTCGAATTTTTGAAACCTGCAGTAGTGGCCATTGTAGTTGGAGCGATCATAAAAATCGGGAAGAAATCATTGAAAACCCCGCTGCATTATGCGGTAGCATTGGCAGCTTTTTTGGCGATCTACTTTTTGAATGTGCCGTTTCCGGCAATCATAATAGGGGCGATTTTAGTTGGCGTAGCGGTCTCGTTTAAACCTTCCAAGTCTTTGAGACTTAAAAGGTTTAGCACAGAATCCATAGCCGCCGAGAAGGAATCCGCCTATCTCATCAATCAAAATACCATCGTTGCAGGAGGCAGCTGGTCGGTTGGTCGTTTTGCGCGACAGATCGGTGTAGCTGTGCTGCTTTGGGCGTTACCACTCTCACTTTTAGCCGCTTTCGCACCGAACTTCGATTTTTGGAAGAAACTATCCCTGTTCTTTACCAAGGCCGCATTTGTGACCTTTGGAGGCGCGTATGCTGTGCTGCCTTATGTGGCTCAAGTAAGTGTAGAACAATTTGCCTGGTTAAGCCGCCCGGAAATGCTTGATGGCCTTGCGTTGGGCGAGACCACGCCGGGGCCACTTATCATCGTATTGGCTTTTGTGGGGTTCATGGCAGGTCACAACACTTTTGGAGGATCGCTCGCAGCAGCGAGCATGGGCTTAGCAGTGACGGTTTGGTACACGTTTTTGCCTTCTTTTTTGTTCGTTTTTGCAGGTGCGCCACTTATTGAACGCACCCATGCCAACCCGACGGTGAAGTTAATCCTTCAATATGTCACTGCGGCAGTTGCAGGGGTGATTCTAAGTCTTTGTTTGTATCTGGGTCAGGCGGTTATTGCGCCGGTTCCACCTGATATTCAATGGTTTTCATTGAGTTGGGTGGTGATGTCGTTAGTGGCCTTACAATATTTTAAAATAAATTTATTGGCCTGGATTGGAGTGAGCGTGGCGTTGGGATTGGGCTGGTATTTCTTGTTTTTAACTATTTGAAAATAGATGTTTGTACCCTCTTTACTACATTTGCCATCGGCCCTGCTGGTCCCCACAAATACTCACCGCAAAATATTTGTACCGTGACAAAATTGCACGCCCTCCTCTTTACCCTCTGTCTTTTCTTTTTTCAAGGACTCGCACAAAGCCCTGTCCTTCAACGGGTTGACCCGACCAACTGGTGGGTAGGCATGAAAAACCCGGAATTGCAATTGCTGGTTTATGGCAGAAATCTCAAGGGCTCTGAGCTGAAAATAAACTACCCCGGTGTGACGATCCGGCAGATGTATGAGGTGGAAAATGCCAACTATCTGTTCGTGGATCTGTACATCGCCCCGAAAACCAGGGCAGGGAAATTCGACATCGAACTGAGCAAAACAACGTCGGTACAGCGGGGTAAAAAAATGGTAAACGAAACGGTTAAAACCATCCATTCCTACGAACTTCGGGTGCGCGACAAAAAGCCCCAAGAGATCGATTCCAGGGATTTTGTCTACCTCCTTTTGCCCGATCGTTTTTCCAATGGCGACCCATCCAACGACAAATTTGCCGACATGGCTGACCCGGAATCTGATCGTGCCAACCCGTATCTGCGGCACGGCGGCGATTTACAGGGCATCCAAAACCACCTCGATTATTTTACGGAATTGGGCGTGACCACCCTCTGGCTCAACCCGGTGATTGAAAACAATCAGCCCCAAACCAACGAAGGCGGGGCCATGCGATCAGCATACCACGGTTATGGTTTCACCGATCACTACGCTATCGATCGGCGGCTGGGCGGCAATGCGGCCTTTAAAAACCTGATCGATGCCGCGCACTCTAAAGGCTTAAAAATCATGCAGGATGCGGTGTACAATCATGCTGGCATCAACCACTGGATCCTGCGCGACCTGCCAATGAAAAACTGGCTCAACCAATGGGATACCTACACCAATACCTCTTACCGCGATGAGGCCGTATTTGACCTGGAGCATGGCAGCAAAAGTGATTTCATGGTGCATCAAAAGGGCTGGTTTGTACCGTTTTTGCCGGATTTGAACCAACACAATCCCTTCGTAGCTAACTATTTAATCCAGCATGCACTCTGGACGGTGGAATATTTTGGCATTGATGGCTGGCGCGTGGATACCTATCAGTACAATGATCTGGAGTTCATGAATCGCTGCAACAATGCCTTGTACGCCGAGTATCCGAATATGTTTATCACGGCAGAAAACGCCGTAAATACGGCGGTCAGTCAGGCGTTTTTTGTGCGAAACAACCTGTACCTGCCTTTTAAGAGCACCTGCAATTCAGCCAATGATTTTGTGTTTTATAATGCCATCAATGCGGCATTGAACGAGAAATTTGACTGGGGGCGTGGGTTTAACCAACTTTGCACTATGCTGGCGCAAGACATTGTGTACGAAGACCCGAATTTGAATTTGACCTTTTTGGACAACCACGACCAAAATCGGTTTTTCTCGGTTATTGGCGAGGACATGCAGAAATACAAACAAGGCGTGACTTTCCTGTTGACTGCACGGGGTGTCCCGCAATTGTACTACGGCACAGAAGTGCTCATGAAAAACTTCAAAAACCCTTCGGATGCTGAAGTCCGCCGCGACTTTCCGGGCGGTTGGTCGGGCGATGCAGAAAATAAATTCCTGGCTGCTGGCAGAACGGCCCAGGAAAACGAGGCCTTCAATTTCACCAAGAAACTGGCGCAATACCGCAAATCCTGCTCAGCCCTTCAAACTGGGAAGCTCACGCAATACATCCCCAAAGACGGAATTTATGTGTTTTTCAGGCACATCGAAGCAAAAACTGTTATGGTTATTATGAGCCAGAGCGACAAAGCTCAAAGCTTGCCCACCCAGCGTTTTGTGGAAAACATGCGGGGATTTACGAGCGGGAAGAACATTTTGGACGACAGTGAAATTGTGGACCTTAGCCAAATAGCAGTGCCCGCTATGTCGGTGCAGGTAATTGAGCTGATGAAATGAGAGGGTGTGCAAAAAGTCCAGAGCGAATATTTATTGCGGAATTATATTTTGATTCTCATGAAATCCTATAAGGTTTTAAAAACCTTATAGAATTCAATTGGCCAAAACACAAAACATCGTTTCTTGCAAAGATCCGCGAAAAACCTTTTGGCACAGCCCCCTATATATCAAACTAATCTTGTTTTTCGCGTTCCCAAAAACGGTGTTGCGCAATAGCGGCGATAAATGATTTTGGACTGCCATCCACTAAAACTCCGCTTGTGGACTTGCTTTTGTCCACATCATTTTTACCCAGAGCTTTCATTCCTGCATCCGTAGCATTTAAAAATTTGGCCCCGGCACCATCTGCAGCAATTGCTTTGCAGTGTTTGAAAGCTTCATTGATAAAATTAATTGCATCGGGCTCAGCCTGCAGGGCATTTGCGCTTTGCTGACCGTCGGGAACATAGACTGCATCAAATAGTACCGAAGCGGCAGTCAAAAAACTTTGATCCGCTTTTACCTGCTTACCATTTGCCGAATTGATTTGACCCAAGTGCGGCGCAATGATTTTGGCTTTTGCCCCGGCAGCCTCCAATGCTTGTTTCATTGCAGTCAGGGAGGCTTCGTCCACGCCATCTGCGACAAGGATGGCAATTTGGCGGGTTTTGATATTGTCTTTGACGGTGTTGGCCATGCTGAGTGCCTTCGACTGTTTCAGGGAAGAGACGACGGAAGTGGGTTGAAAATCTTTGGGATCGCCGTCGGCAGGTATACTCAGATTCATGGGTTTTTCGGGTGATTTGGGCACCTCCATCCCCAAACCTTTTGCCACTTTAGCCGCCAGTGTCGGGTCTATTTGCGTGAGCATTCCGACAATGCGAACCCGGATGGCTTCCGTCTCTAGTTTGCCCAGCTCAAACCGCAATGCATTCACGATATGGTTCTTTTCAAAAGCACTTTGGCTGTTGTAGAACAAGGTAGCCTGACTGAAATGGTCAAAAAAACTCTGGCTTCGTGCGCGCACTTTCCGCGCATCAATCCGTTCGTTGTAGGATACAAAACCGCCCTCAGACGCTTTGGCTTGGAAAGGACAGCCATTGCCAATAGTATTCGGGTGGTAACTTGATTGGCCCTCGTTGATGGTTTGCCGCATGTGTCCGTCCCGTTGATTGTTGTGTACCGGGGCGATTGGGCGATTGATGGGTATTTCGTGAAAATTTGGGCCTCCCAATCTGCTCAATTGCGTATCGGTATAGGAGAACAAACGACCCTGCAACAAGGGATCATTGCTAAAATCAATGCCAGAAACAATATGTCCGGGGTGGAAGGCTACCTGCTCCGTTTCCGCAAAGAAATTGTCGGGATTGCGGTTCAAAGTCATTTTGCCAATGATTTGGACGGGGACGAGTTCTTCGGGAATGAGTTTGGTAGGGTCCAGCAGGTCGAACTCAAACTTGTGTTCGTCTTTTTCCGCTACGATTTGCACCCCAAAATTCCATTCCGGGAAATTGCCGCTTTCTATGGCTTCCCACAAATCCCTGCGGTGAAAATCGGAATCCTTGCCCGAAATCTTTTGCGCTTCGTCCCAGACCACGGAGTGTACGCCCAGCACAGGTTTCCAGTGAAATTTGACAAAAACGGATTCATTGTTTTCATTGACCAAACGAAAAGTGTGTACCCCAAACCCTTCCATCATGCGCAGACTGCGGGGGATAGCCCGGTCGCTCATGGCCCACATAATCATGTGCATACTTTCGGGCATGAGGGAGATGAAATCCCAAAAAGTATCATGCGCCGAGCCCGCCTGAGGCATTTCGTGGTGGGGTTCGGGCTTGACAGCGTGTACGAGGTCTGGGAATTTGACGGCGTCCTGAATAAAGAACACGGGCATATTATTGCCTACCAGATCGTAGTTTCCTTCTTCCGTGTAAAACTTGACCGAAAAACCGCGTACATCGCGTGCCAGATCGGTAGAGCCACGCGAGCCTGCTACGGTGCTGAATCTTACAAACACAGGCGTGCGAACGCCGGGTGTTTGCAAAAATTTTGCCTTGGTATATTTTGACAGCGATTCATGCAGTTCAAAATATCCATGCGCTGCGCTCCCTCGGGCATGTACGATGCGCTCAGGGATTCTTTCATGGTCAAAATGGGTAATTTTTTCTCGAAGTTGAAAGTCTTCAAGTAAGGTGGCGCCGCGTTCCCCCGCTTTTAGGGAATTTTGGTCATCATTGATGCGCAAACCATGATTGGTGGTTAAGAATTGCCCATCGCCTTGCTCGGTGTTTTTAGCAAGATCTTGAATCTTGGCATTGCCGCTGTCTTTTGTGTATAAATTATCTTTAGCCATAATAGTGTAAGTTTAGGCTCAATAAGGAATCAATGTAAAAATATAGGCACAGAGAAAACGTAGTGTTGATTTTCAATACTATGTGCGCTCTATGCCTATTGTGTTAATAACCAATTTGGGGATTCAGCTGCTTATATTTTAAGCCGCCTCCATGGCTTCTACATTGATATGTGCTTCAGCAATTTCGGTAAGATGAACATCTGCTCCTACTTCTTCGCTCAATGTTTTTTGGAGTAAATCAGCCGCCTTGTCTTCTCCTAAAGTTTTGGCAAAAGAGAGCAGGGTGCCATAGGTTGCAATTTCGTAATGCTCAACTTTTTGTGCCGCCAAAATGATCCCGGCATCCCTTACCATTCCTTTTTCGGTGCTTTCCATGATAGCTTCAGCTTCTTTCATCAGGCCAGCCATAGCTTCGCATTTTTCAGCCGCTGCTTTTTCTTTGAACAGCGAAAAAACTTTTTCCAAGCGTGTCACTTGTTCTTTTGTTTCTTCGAGATGATTTGTAAGCGCTGCAACCAGTTCTTTTGAAGTTGCATTTTTTATCATTTTGGGTATTGCTTTTAAAAGTGCATTTTCAGCCCAAAAAATATCTTTCAACTCATGCACAAACAAGTCACGCAAGCCTTGTGCTACATCATTTGACTTTGAGGCATGTCCATTACTTTGGCTTTTCGAATCTGCTGGGTTTTTCTGTATTGCATTTCTATTTTCCATGCTTACCTATTTTTAGTTGTGAAATCGGTTTCACGATGCAAAGGTGCGTGCATAGGTACTCGACCATATTACACAATTTTGGTAAATACTTACAAGATTCATTCATAAATCGGTCAGGTACGGGTTGCGTTGCATTTTCAATTGAGCTTGTCGGGTCGCAGGAGCGGAGCACCATTTTGTCCAGCATCAGCGTATGTTTGCAAAAGCGAACTATACCGAAAATCACAACATGCTTCGTCGTAATTTCTTCAAAATCACTGGTTTAGCTGCACTGACTGCCGGCTTTTCCAATTTTAATATCATGGCCGAAAACTCCGGTACCCTCAAGCCACGCCTGATCAAGCCCACTCGCTTACGCGAAGGCACCACAGTGGCACTTATAGCACCCAGTAGTCCGCCTGCAGCACTGAAACTTGAAAAAGGTATTGCCAACCTGACCCGGTTCGGGTTCAAAATTCTGGAGGGAAAAAGCCTTCGCGCCCACAATGGCTACCTGGCAGGCACGGATGCCGAACGTCTGGCCGATTTGCATTGGGCTTTCCAACATCCCGAAATTGAGGCCGTGTGGTGCATCCGTGGGGGGTATGGAGCAGGTCGTTTGTTGCCTGACCTTGATTTCGATCTGATCCGGCTCAATCCCAAGCCGCTCATTGGCTACAGTGACGTAACGGCTTTACATATCGCCATTCATCAACGCACCGGATTGGTGACCTTTCACGGTCCGGTAGCAGCTTCAGACTATCCAGAAGATACCTTAAACCATTTCAAGTCTATCCTGATGCAGCCAGCGGTGCCGTATGAAATCGCCGCTCCAACGAAGGGTGCTGAATTTGAACCGCCTGAATACCAGCCTTTTGTGATCACACCCGGTCAGGCTACGGGTGCACTGACAGGAGGCAATTTAGCCCTGCTTTCGGCCTTGGCAGGCACTCCTTTTGCGCCAGTTTTCAAGAAAAAGATCGTATTCATTGAAGACGTAGGAGAGCAGCCTTACCGTCTGGATCGAATGTTGACGCAATTGTTGCAGGCCACGGATCTGGCTCAGGCGGCTGGGATCGCATTGGGCGTTTTCAATGAATGCCAGCCCAAGCCGGAAAGTCCATCGCTCTCGCTGCCTGATGCTTTGCGCGACCGATTGGGCGGACTCGGCATTCCGGTGGTGTACGGAATCCCGTTTGGCCACATAGACCATCAGGCGACGGTTCCGTATGGGATACCAGCCCGGTTGGATGCAGATAAAATGAGTCTGACCATTTTGGAGGCAGCAGTATTATGATGTATGATGTATGATGTATGATGTAAAATTTCGCACTATTCATACATCATACATCATACATCATACATCATACATCATACATCATACATCATACATC
>JAUSMG010000151.1 GCA_030645295.1 Saprospiraceae bacterium
CTTAACACTTATCACTTAACACTTATCACTTAACACTTATCACTTAACACTTATCACTTTTGGCCCCTTGTTCTCCAAATCCAACCCTACAGGTTCCAAACTTTCATCTATTTGCGACTGCATTGATTTATACATCGTCTCGCTTTTAATAGAGGTATATTCCCATTTCAACTCCTTGATCTCCTTTTGCAATGTCTGGATACGGCGCACACCTTTTTCTGAAAAATGCGCGTTGGCGATGTACAAAATGCCCAAACCGCCCAGGAAGAGCAGGTACTGAAAGTTGCCAAAAACCAGATCTGTGGTGTGGCGACTGACGTTTAAGGCATTGAGTAGTTTGTTAGCCATTATTTGATTGGTTCGATTATTTGATTGGTTCGATTGGTTCGATTGGTTCGATTGGTTCGATTGATTCGATTGGTTCGATTGGTTCGATTGGTTCGATTGGTTCGATTATTCGATTGATTCGATTGGTTCGATTGATACGATTATTCGATTGATTCGATTGGTTCGATTGATACGATTATTCGATTGATTCGATTATTCGATTGGCCATGAGTTTCTACCAATCGTATCAATCGAAAAATCGTATCAATCGAATCAATCGAATAATCGTATCAATCGTTTCAATCACCCCAATCGAATCAATTTCTTTGCTGCTACGCGTAGTTTCGCGCTTCGTGATCTTGTATTTTGTTTCGTTTCTTCGGGGCTGGCTTCCACGGGTTTCTTGGTTACTAAATCCCAGGGTTTTGTGATGTTCCCATAAAAATCCTTGTCTGGTTCGCCTTCTATATTGCCGGCTTTCATAAAATTCTTCACCATCCGGTCTTCCAGCGAGTGAAAAGTGATGACTGCCAATCGGCCACCGGGAGCGAGCATCTCCAGGGCATCTTTCATAAAATCTGCCAGCGCACCCAGTTCGTCGTTTGCTTCCATCCGCAAGGCCTGAAAAACCTGGGAGAGATAGCGCATCCGCTCGCCCATGATGTTTTTACTGCACAGTTCTACCAGATCTCCAGTCGTTCGGAAACGTTTTTTTTCGCGTTCCTGAATTACGGCCTGCGCTAAGGTTTTGGAGTTGCGCACTTCGCCGAGTTCGCTGAAAATCCGCTGTAAATCCGCTGCACTGCGGGTATTCAACAAGTCGGCAGCGGTTTCTCCTTCTATACGACTCATCCGCATATCAAGCGGGGCCTCGAAGCGATACGAAAACCCGCGTTCTGCCGTGTCGATCTGGTGACTGCTCACGCCCAGGTCCGCAAGAATGCCATTGACGGCGCCAACGCGGATGCCTTCCGCGCGCAGCTGTCGTTTCAAATGCCTGAAATTCGATGGGACGAATGTGAAGCCCGGATGGACTGAAAATTCCTGCTGTTCAGTGTTCCGTTTCGCGTCTTCGTCTTGGTCGAAGGCAAACAGGCGACCTTTCCCGCCCATTTTTTCGAGTATCAATTTGGAATGCCCACCCCCGCCAAACGTAGCGTCCACATAAACTCCACCCGGCGTAATGCCCAGTAAATCAATGCTTTCGTGTAATAGGACAGACTCGTGGTACCCCATTGTATGAAGTGATAAAGTGATGGAGTGATGAAGTGATGGAGTGATGAAGTGATTTGGGCTCGAGTGCTAAAAAATCACTTTATCGCCTTATCGATTCATCGCTTCTTACTCACTGATGGTGGAGTGATCGAGCAATTTAGATTCGAAGTGGTCAAAAATCACTTCATCACTTCATAACTCTATCACTTCATCCATACCGCCCATCACGTCGTTTGCCAAATCGGCAAATTCATTCGGATCAAAAGCGGCTGTGGAAGTGTACTCCTCTGGCGACCAGATCTCGATCTTGCCATTCATAGCAAGCAGTACGGCTTCCTTGGTGATGCCCGCATAGTCCATCAAAGGCTTCTGCAACAGGATTCTGTCCGCGCTGTCGGTGGTAAGTGGGTATGCTCCGTAGTGAAAGGAGCGTACAAAGGCGCGGTTCCGGTCATTGAAACTATTGAGACGGCTCAACTTAGCAGCGATGCCGTCCCAGACCGGTTTGGGGTAAAGTGTGAGACACTTCTCAAACCCCCGGTTTACTACAAATTCATAAGCCGCACTCTCGCCATTGGATCCTGCTGTAAGAGCAGGTAACTGGCGGAGCAGCGCGGTTGGTAAGCGCAAGCGGCCCTTGTCGTCAAGGGACACCGGATATTCACCGATGAGTTGCATTGTAGTGTGGGACTGTAACTTCTGCTGAGTATGAGTCGGGACAAATTGTGGGATCGGTCACCAATTCACAAGGACAAAAGTAACAGGAGTTTCCATATTTTCCCACAAAACGACACAAACAATGTATTTTTTTATGAGTTTTTTTTGACTTAATTTTTAAAACCCTGATTATCAATGTTTTAATATTTTAGCATCGCAGATAAATTTTCAATAAAAATCTGGTTCTGCAAGGAAAAATTTCATAAAATGAGAAAAATTAGTCCCAATTTGAAATTTCAGAGCGCCTTTTCGAGCGTAAAACTTCGAATTTTATGCAATCCAGAACCAAAACTTCAAAAATTGAAAACCTTGTGGGAAAAAGTGGAGGCAGGTTTATTATTCGTTGGCGTAACTGTTTAGCAGGGTTTCAAAATCCCGAAGGGATTCAATGTGAATAGCCCCGGATGTAATCCGCTAAACAGTTACTTTTTTATGCAGATTGAGTATGTTTGCGAACCTGTTCCAAATATCACACCATGAGAAATACCATTCTGTCTTTGCTGGCGATCTGTATTCCGATGTTTGCCTACGGACAAACGCCGCAGCCCTGGGAAATTGGAGCCGGAACAGGCCTCGGCGCTTATGACGGCGAACTTCAAAACGCAGGGGCGAATCCAGGGTCACTAGAACTAAAACCATCCTTTTCTGCGCATCTTCGCTACAACCTGCGAAACAATTTTGCTGCCCGGCTAGGCTTCTTGTACTCCGGACTTTCCGGCGATGACCAAAATTTTCAGGAGCCGGCATGGCATAAAACCCGCGCCTTTTCTTTTGAAGGTCCGGTGGTCGAATTATCGCTTCAAGCGGAGCTCTATCCTTTTGGTCTTTATAAAGCAGGCAAACGCAAGAAATCAGGCTTGAGCAAAAACCGAAAATTGGTCGCCCCTTTTGTTTCTGTTGGAATTGGAGGCGCCTTTTTCCAGCCAAAAAACAACTGGAATGATGCCAATGACCATGGAGGGGTATCCCCTTCACTGATCCAAACGGATATTATTGAAGCCAAAAACGCCTCTATGAGCATTCCCATGGGTCTGGGCTTCCGTTTCCGGATCAGCAACAGGTTTACTTTAGGACTGGAGAGCGCCTTGCGCTACACCACCGGCGATTATCTGGATGGCATTAGCCTGGCCGGCAACCCCGCCACAAACGATTGGTTTTACACCGCCCAACTGACGGCGAGTTATGCCTTTGGAGATGCACCAGGATCTGGTCGTCGCAGATCTGATGCAGAAGACCAGCCCCCACCCGTCGACACCGATTCTGATGGTGTGTCCGACGAAAAAGACGATTGCCCCGAAATACCCGGGCTGCGCAGCCTCCGGGGCTGTCCGGATGCTGACCACGATGGGGTGCCGGACAATACGGACCAATGCCCACAGGAGCCCGGTTTGCCAACCGCTGGCGGCTGCCCCGACCGGGACGAAGATGGTATTGCGGACAAAGACGACAATTGTCCGGATCTGAAAGGAGTAGTTGCTTACCGCGGCTGCCCGGCCATCGACCGGGATAAGGACGGCGTAGCCGATGCCGAAGACCTTTGCCCCGACATGAGCGGCCAGCTCCGTTGGAAAGGTTGCCCTGACTCTGATGGTGACGGACTACCGGACAACAAGGATGGTTGCCCGGGCATAGCCGGTCCTGAAAACCTGCGCGGCTGCCCGGATACCGACGGAGACGGCATCGCAGACAAGGACGATGAATGCCCGACAATGCCCGGTCTGGCAGAGAAAAATGGTTGTCCGGAGACCATGCCAATAGCCCCGGGAGTACCTTACAAGGCCATTTATTTCAACTCAACCCTTGATGACTGGCAAGTAACCTCCCTGATCACCATAGAAGAAATCGTTGCGATAATGAACGCAGATCCAACACTTTATGCTCGCGTAGAAGGCCATACAGACAATACAGGCAGAGAACCTGCCAATGACCTGCTCGCAGAAAAACGCGCAAAAAGATGTCTTGACAATCTGGTATCAAAAGGCATCGCAGTGGAACGGCTCAATTACATCGGGTTTGGCTCCAGAAAGCCCACTGTTCTCAACGATACCCGCGAAAACCGCCAACTCAATCGGCGCGTGGAAGTTCACTTTTATAGGAAATAGGACGTTGGATGATGGACGTTGGAGGATGGACGTTGGACAGAGTCGCAATTGACTCGTTTGGGAAATTGAAAACGCATTAACTTTGTAGGAGATCGCCTGGCCACTGAGATAGAACAACTCACTTCTGCCATCCAACTTCGTCGGCCTGACCTTGCTTATCTCACCCGTGAAAAGATTAAAAACAACGACGAATCTATTTCCGAATTTGCCATCGAAATCATATCGCCCACGGACAACTACATCAAGGTTGGCGAAAAACGCCGCGAATACTTCCGTGCAGGCATGAAGGTGCTATGGCAAATCATACCTGAAGAGCAAAGCGTGTACGTTTATACCTCCCCTACCCAAGTCACGATCTGCGAAGGCCGTTCGATCTGCTCTGCCGCGCCTGTGATTCCAGATTTTGAAATTGCAGCAGAAGATATTTTTGCAAAATAAGCCACCTGCGCCTCACGAATGCCCGTACACTCATTCGTTTTATCGGCAATGGTCTGCACCCGAGCGATTATACTAGGGTAGAAGAATGGGCTGGGCAATTGAAAACCTGGTTTGAAACCGGCTTGCAGGAAGCCTATTTTTTCACGCATGAGCCGGACAACCTACTCGGGCCTGAACTGACGGCCCTATGTGTGGAGACCTTCGGAAAAGCGATGCCGGAACTGAGTTTACGCGGACCAAAGCCCGTTGCCGGACAACAGGGGACGCTATTTTAAATGTCGATTTTAGGCAGACAAAAAAGAGTCATCCGAATTATCGCGAATAATTAAAAAAACCGCAAAACCATGCCTGTCGGCAGATAAACAGGAGAACCGAAAAATATAAAACCGCAAAATCAAGAAGCGCCTGAGGTCAATGTCTTGCCCTATTCGCAATCAAAATGTGTGGTTTTATATTTTCCGGTTCTCCTGTTTTGCGGTTTTGCGGTTTATTTTCTCCTTTTTAAGCGCGTGGCTCCTTTCCAAAGCTCTTTTTCGGCTTGCCTACACCGGCTTCACGCCAGATCGCCTTTTTAAGCTTCTTGGCGGGCTTGGTATTTTCAGCCATAGCCACTGCATTGGTTGCGCTGACCGTACCGCCACTCACGCAGAGTTCTGTAAATTTCACTTTTTCAGTAACAGAACCTGGTTTGAGCACTTCACCGTCTTGCTTCACTACGGAGTTTTCCATTATGTGTTTCACCTGAACTGCCGAAAGTTCGGGATAGTAAGAACGGATCACTGCAGCAACTCCGGCTGCTGCCGGGCTGGCCATAGAAGTTCCACTGGCCGGACCGTATTTTCCGTCAGGAACGGTGGACTGCAATTGTACCCCCGGGGAGAAAAGGTCAACATTCTTTTTGCCATAGTTGGAGAAACTTGCCACCCGCTTATCGCCTGATTTCCAGTTCAATGCACCGATTTCCATCCAGGTAGAAATGCGCTTTTCTTTGCCGAAAAGGCCTTTCTTGATGGGCTTCTCGAGGATGTCATTGGGAAAATTGGCGTCAGAGTCGTTGTTGGCCGCACTGTTGCCCGCAGCATGCACGAGCAATACG
>JAUSMG010000429.1 GCA_030645295.1 Saprospiraceae bacterium
ATAGGTGGGCATTTCTCCGTGCCATAACTGCAAAACACGCAGCAGTCACCAGACAGTGGTTTTAACACAGTCATACATTATACACAATCGTAAAAATACTGACAGGCATCGGTCGGCATAATCTCGGTTTTAGAAAAACCACATTTCGGACAAGTAATGATTGATTTTAAAACCATAACAGGCGTTCCTCCCATTCGATTTTTCTTTTGCCAAAAAGAATAGCCTGAATAGGTGAGCAAAATTGCGCCTAAGGCCATGAGTGGCATGCTAAACGCTTCAAGTTTTGCCGAAAAAGCCGAAGTGCCTGCAATGGAACCTCCAACGAGCACTGCCAACCATGGTAGCCAACAACAACTGCTGGCCAACAAGAATGCGAATACTCCGCCAAGTAAGGAAGGTATGGTTTTCATGATATTTTTATGTTGACCGGAAGAACCGATACGCCCTATCGAATTATCACCTTTTTTGTCCCTAAAATCTCCCCATCTAAACGAGCCGTCAGGAAATAAATTCCCGGAGACAAATCCTTCGTATTAAGCTCAAAGGGTTGATTTTCAATCGGTTTATCACGAAATTCGAATTCACGTATAATCTTCCCGATTGCATCTGCTAGTAAAAAACTTACCCTGCCGCTTTGTCTCAAATCCATTTCAACCCGTATAGAACCGCCTAAGGCAGCCGGGTTGGGAAATATTGTGGGGTCACTCGTGTGCTTAGGCTCGCTGATTGAGCTGCTTTCCGTGAGTTTTCCTTGCCGGTATAAAATCCGGTCTGCTGTAGCATCCACATAGGTCAAATGAAAAACACCGTCCCGGAAGGCCAGGGATGGGTATTGAAGGGTATGCAAGGGCACAGCAAACCGGGTACTTTGGTTGACCAGATTTGAGGCGCCATTCGTGGAAAAATAGAACAGGATCTCTTTGGATTTTTCTAAAAAAACCATTCCAATAGTGTCGCCACTCGTCGCCACATCCGGCAGACTTTGGGCGGCCTGAGGAGCAGAAGCCGGGAATCCAAACTGTTGCCCCGTCTGCATGGTGCCAGCGTGTAAAGTGCTGAGGTACACCCGTCCGACACCGCTGGCGCTGCTCATCCAGACCGTCATCAGGCTATCTCCGGAACGAGCCATACGTGGTCCGGCAATGGGACAGAAGTTCAAATGCCAGTCCGTTGCATCCACATCGGCGGCAACGTCAAAAGTTGCAGCCAGATCGGTAGAGCGACTCACCCAAATATCGCGAAGGTCGTTATTGTCATTGCGATACAACAGCCAAACGGAGTCCCCAGAAGTGATCAAGTCTGAAGTACAACATTCACAAACGGCATCACCATCTGAAGGGGTACTGGCGGTCACAGGGTCTAGAAAATTGATGCCGCCATCCTCGGAGCGGCGTATTTTATAGGTTGCTCCATTTTGATCGTGAATGTAACTGACCAATGGATTGCCGGTTCCGTCAACTGCAACAGATGCCAGGGTCGCATAGCCTCCTGAGATCGGTCCCTGAACCAAATTCGGCGGGGCAAATGTTAGCCCGCCGTCATCAGAGCGGGACAAAAATATACCCTCCTGTATTTGTTCAAATACGATAAAAACAAGACTGTCCGATACCGCCACATCGAAGCCTCCGAAACCAAACAGGCTTGGATCAATCGGATCTTGTACCACGCCCACTGGAGTAGTGAACGCCCCGTTTTCAAAACGGGCACACCAGATTTGGGAGGGGGAGCCACTGGTCCCCCAGGTAACGAAAGGGGTGCCGTCTTTTAGCAGGGCAATGCGGGGGGCTGTGATCGGTTGTGGAGTAGTGGTAATCACTACGGAATCAGACCATTGTACAATAGTTTGTGCCGGAAGGTAAAAGCCCGATAAGGTAAAAACTAGCAGCAGAAGATTAATTTTCATAGCACAGTGATTGAAAAATGTCAGGTGAATATTGAATCTGCCCCAAAGTTAACGTGGAGTATTTACTTCAATCCGAAGTCTCTTTTCTCTCGCTGAGCATTAATCGCGACGACGATCGTGCTTGCGCTCATCAGCACCGCCCCCATGGCCGGGCTTAGTACAAAATGTGGGTACAACACCCCGGCCGCCAAGGGTATCGCTACGACATTATAACCCGTTGCCCACCAAAGGT
>JAUSMG010000444.1 GCA_030645295.1 Saprospiraceae bacterium
CATAGGGAAAAGTTACCAAATAACAAGTTTCTGAATACTCCCTTTGAAAATCGTCAGGCTTCTATACCTTTGCGGCTTAATCCGCTAAAGTCTTGACTAGGTGGGTATGATATGTCTGTAAATGTAAAACACGCCTTCGCCCTAAACGGGCTATGGCGGGTAAAGGCTCCATAGTTCAACGGATAGAATGGGAGTTTCCGGAACTTCTGATAGTGGTTCGATTCCACTTGGAGCTACAAATCCTTCCCCCATCAGTGTTGTGCTGGCGGGGGATTTTTTCTATAAGATTATGAAATTCAACGTGATACTTGCGCTTTTAGTGGTGGCAGTCGGCATTCTGACCTGCAAAAATTTCCAAAAGACCAAGTCTCCGGAAGCGGCAGCCACCCCTGCAACAGAAGAAAACCAGTACGGTTTTACCAGCTCTCATGTGATCGAGTCCGAACGATCAGATACCATTCAAGGTACGCTACAGGTTCAAAAAGCACCCAAAATGGTACAAGTACCTGTTGATGTTCTGCCGCCGCCTACTGCAAGTAAAAAAGCCTATCTGAGCACTGGCTGGTGGCACCTAAACATGGCTTTCCAACCCAGCGACACTACCGTCCACCAACATTACCAATCCAAATGGCTGCAATTTCGCGAGGACCAGACCTTTGACATTCTCATAAAAGGTAAGGTTGTAGATACTGGACGCTGGAATTATGATAGTGGTCGCAATGAGATCCTGTTGTCGTGCAAGGACCCCTATATCAATAATTCCTGGGGGGTTCAGGATAAAGGGTTTGTGATGATCTGGAAAGGCAATACCTCGCTCAATGTGACCGGTATTCAGGTGCGTGTAGTTGGACAAAGGGATACCCCCAATTGGAATTAGTGCCCCCTACCCTATTATCCATAGCATGTTTATGGCTGTCACAAATTTCACAGAAGTCATCCATCGGCTTGAGCAGATCATTGTTTTGGCAAAAGCCAATGAGTCGCCTTTGGGCTATTTTGCGGCGCTTTATTACAAAATGACCCTCGCAGTGCGCGATGCTGTAGAACGCGGAGAATTTGAGAACGGCTCCAGAATGGAACATTTGGATGTGGCCTTCGCCCGGCGCTATTTTGAAGCATTTGACACCTGGCAGGCGGGAGGATCACCGACTGAATCCTGGCGAATTGCGTTTGAGGTCTGTCAGGATGAGCAAGTTACAGTGATGCAACACTTGCTGATGGGTATGAACGCCCACATTAACCTGGACCTGGGTATTGCAGCTGCTTCGGTCCGCCAGCGCGACGCGATTTTTGGCCTTCGCAAGGATTTCATGCACGTTAATAAGATCATTGAATCCCTCACCAACCAAACGCAAAGTCAATTGGCAAGAATTTGGCTGCCCTTTGATTGGCTGGACCGCCTATTTCGCACAGAGGATGAAGGCTGGGTTGGTTTCAGTATCAGTGCCGCCCGTGGCGCCTCCTGGAAAGCGGCACAATTGGTAGCCTTCGCGCCGGACAGGTTTTCTGAGCAAGCCATCATTGGCGAACTGGATAAAAGCGTCGCTTTTTTTGCCAAAAAGATCTATGAGCCTGGTCCGTGGCTTCGATGGATGTTGCGTTTTATGCGAGGTTGGGAAATGGGCTCGGTTAAGGACAAAATTGAGGCACTGGAGATAATTTAAGTAGGATTTCGCGACTTGAATTTCGCGCAGATGTTACACAGATGTAGAACGCAGATGTTACACAGATGTTACATGGCAGTTCTTTAAAACATCCCGTCAGCTTCGTTGTTTTCAGAGCAACAAAAAGCATTTGAAAGCCTGCTGTTTTTCCCCAAAGCAAAATCTACCTTTGCGCTCCTTTTACAACGGGAATTCGCGAAATGAATTTCGCACCACCAAAAACGCGAGTTAAATCTCGCGCTACATCATTCGCGAATTAAATTTCGCGACCACTTACTATGGCTGTTATCCACTTTCAATTTGAAGATACGAGTATTGCACCCAAAACTGTAGAGGGCAATTTTATAGATCAGTCCATCCTCGAACTTACGGAGGAATACGACGTACATCTCAACCACAATTGCGGCGGCGTTTGCGCCTGCTCCACCTGCCATGTGTATGTGGAAAAAGGCGAGGAGTTTATGGAAGGAATCTCTGACAAAGAAGAGGACTTTATAGACCGTGCCATCAACCCGCGCCTCGAAAGTCGCCTTGGTTGTCAATGTGTTATCCTGGATAATGCCGCAGAAATAACGGTTACTATTCCCGATCAAAAACGAATCATTGGACATGAGCATTAGTGATGAAGTGATAGAGTG
>JAUSMG010000453.1 GCA_030645295.1 Saprospiraceae bacterium
CCAATCGCGATTTTCTTCGAAGGTGTTGAACAAGTCCTCCAGATTATTGGTCAACACATTCTTTTGCCGCATCAGGGTGGAACTGATTTTCAGCAGCCTGAATTTTGCAGACAGCACCACGCCGGTCCAACCCATTCCACCACAGGTTTGCCAGAAAAGTTCGGAGTTCACGGTATGCGAGCAGCTTATGATTTCGCCAGACGCAGTCATCAATTCAAAGGAAATCAAACCGTTAGAGAAGCAACCAGCCCTGGGATGGTTCTTGCCATGCACATCAGAAGCGATGGCCCCGCCTACTGTGATTTCCTTGATGCCCGGTGTAATCTGGAAAAACCAGCCCTGCGGGACAATGATCTGCAACAACGCACTAAGCAACACCCCGGACTCGCATTCCACTGTGCCATGTACAGCATCGAATGCCAATATCCGATCAAGCCGGAGGGTGGATACCAATGTAGGCGCAAGGGCCGCGTCGCCATAACTCTTGCCATTTCCCCTTGCGATTATCCGTTCATGCTCCACAACAATTTTACGGACCCCTACCCTGTCGGCAGGTTCGAACACTTCGGCCTGAATGCGCGGGAAATTGGCCCAACCGGAGATCGACTGTAAGGATTTATTCATTGGTCAAAACGGACTAATAATTTGTCGGAGCAGCAAGGTATCGCTAAAAGCAAAATAGTTAATCGGGTTCTGGGAAGAAAACAGCACAAACGGGGCAAGTTGATGAGGATCGGGCTTCTTTGCCGGCCATTCCTCGGGCACGTTCATGGGTCTGAAATGGTAGAATGACAAGGTCAATGGTACAACCCCTGATTCAAAAATCAAGTTGATCCTGGCATAAAAGGACTCGCTTGCATGGCTTTCATCAAAAAGATCTGCAAAGGTAAGGTCATGTAATCCGGCGATTTTGGAAAGCCAAACATTGACCTGTTCGCTGGAGTAGTTTTGGGTGGCAGCAGGACTTTCCCAACGTCCCGTGGAATCGTTTTTCTGAAAAAAAATACTGTCCGGATTTTGCCGGTACAGGCTGAAACTTCGCACGTCGGAAGGCGAGAATTGTGCGATTGTTGGATTGCGGAAATCCGACAGCGCTTTCGCAAAAGTATTCCGCAAATGATTGTTTACCAGATAGATACCATCGTGCATTGGCAGTTGCACATAGCAGGCCGCCTGTTTATTTTCCACAGTTTCCCAGCCTATGATCAGGCTTTCCTTTTGGGCCTCCCCATGAACGATGGTAATATGGATGGCATTGGCACGGGTAAAACCAAGGGTATCCGCCCGGTCGGTTTTGACAATGCGGATAGAGCGCATATCAGCCAGAGCAGCCAACATTTTTTGTGTAAGATCCGCGGACACATTGGCACTTCGGTCGCTCTGTTCGGCAGACCAGCCCGTATCTCCCCGCAAAAGAAACAAAACAGGCTGGTTGGGCAAGGTAACCTGAATTTGCTGCACCTTGGCCGTGTCTAGTCGCAAAAGGCTGGCTTGAAAAAAAGTATCATTTCGCCATGGCGCACGTCGAACCGCCAGGCCGATCAGGAGGGTAATGATGAAAAGGAGGACAAGGTGCTTGTTTTTCATAGGCCTTAGTACCCACAGATCAGTCGCCGAATTTCTTCAAACCAGGTGAAGCCGATCAGTTCTTTAACACGATTGTAGTCCTTACAGGCATCCTCACGGCGGTTCTGATTCATATGTGCCGTGCCACGATAATATAGTAGTTCACAATTGTCGGGCTGAAGTGCCAATGCTTCGTTCCATTTTTGAATGGCTTCCTCTGGTTTGTCCTGCTCTAGAAGCGTTGCTCCCTCATCCGCCAGGATCATGGTGCGGTCAAAATTGGCATTGACGCTGGCGCATGCTTCCGCCTCAGATTTAAATACTACCCGCAGTGGAAGTGTAGTGGCTACTGGTTTCCCCTGATATTCAGCAGGAATCCACATTCCGGCGGAACGTCGGGCCAGGCGGATCGCTTCGAACTGAAAATCCATACCTAAATTATTGAAATCCAATTGGTTGGAAATTTTTAGCGAACCATCGGTTTTAAGGATCGTCGCCATTTCTATTACGCCGACTTTGCAATTGTCTTCCCATACCGCCGGATATTCAAGCCGGTTGACCAGAAATTTGACCAAGGAATCCAGCCCGCCTTTAAAGTCCGGAGCTTTGTCATAATCAGTATAAATGGTATCTCCCTCAGTGGAGATATAGTAAGGCAATGCTTCCTTTAAGCGGAACCGAATGGGCAAAGCATGGCGTACGCGCACTGGTTTGCCCAAAAGCACCGCAGGCTGCCAACGAAGTCCGGCCTCATCAAGTGCTACAAGGATCCTGAGCGCCTCTTTTCCACAGCCGCCGCCAATGTCTTTCAGCAGTTTCAGGTTGGTCATGCGCCCTGTTGAAGGCTCTACCACGAGGGAAACCACTACCGACCCTTGCAAATTATTGTTGCGTGCCTCTTCCGGATAGCGGATGTTGGCCGCGAGCACATTAAAGAGCTGGGTTTCGGCGCAGCGGCGGATGCTATCCGCATTTCCATTCCAGGCAGGATGCCGTTCGGGGATACAACTTTGGAGCAAAGGATACGGCGTCACATCGGCAACATCGTGAATGGCGGTATCCTGTTCAGTCTGTGCTGCCAGAAAAAAGGAGGAAATGGAAAGAAAAAAAGTTAATACCAGAGATTTCATGTCGAAAATTGATTCGGGGCGAAGGTATTGCAAAAGTTCGGCACGGTTTTTTCCGTCAATAAAAAAGCCCTGCCGCGTTCGGCAAGGCCTCTTAAAATGGATTTTTAAATCCCATGAACAATTCTTCGGTTTTCGGAGCAAGCCTGTCTAAGGCGAAAGCCAACAAACTCAACGGGGATTCGAGACGCGAATGGTACCGTTTTTGATTTTGATTGTAACAGGTGTGCTCATATTACTGCAAGAAAATTGGTGACAGTTTGAAATTGATTCGATTTGCCGATTTATTCGATTGATTCGATTATTGGCGTTAGGCTAATCTCCCAATCGTATCAATCGAATAAATCGAATCAATGATATTTGCGCTGGGGTTACAAATTGTGATCCTTCTCTAATCCCGTCCTTCGTGACGAATTTGTCCCGCTATAATCCCATGCGCATTTCCTACGCGGAAGGGGCCAGCCATCAGGGTTGGCCTTTTTTATAGCCAAAACGGAGTGCAAATCTCGGCTGAATAAGTCAGTGTTGCCAACTACATTTTTTGGGCATTGTGAATAATTTGTGTTTCAAATTTTGATTCAGGAATTAATTATACTATAAATTTTATTCCATATAATACTGACAACCAAAATCTTAAATAATATTAATATCGTTTATTTTTATGATTTAGACAGATTTATATCCAGGATAGGTGAATTATGCAAACCCATATTTCATGGATACACTCCCCCATATTTGTCATCTGCTTGACCAATCGCATGAATTGAACAATCGCTGACAACTTCCTTACCTTTGCCTGCTTATTATGAAAAATCTCCTCATCATCGGCGCGGGTCGTTCCGCCACGGCGCTAATACACTACATACTTGAACAGGCAAGGCAGCACAATTTCTACGTCACTGTTTCAGACGCGGATATCGAATTGGCGCGCCAAAAAGTGAACGACCATTCGCATGGCCGCTCTATCTGGCTTGATGCCTCCAAACCCAATGATCGTCGTGAGGTCATCGCCCGACACGATGTCGTGGTGTCGCTGCTACCTCCGCAAATGCACCTCGAGGTGGCACAAGATTGTATCTCGCTGGGAAAGCACATGGTGACCGCCAGCTACGTCAGCAAACAGGTATTCCGGCTTGGCGATGAAGCCCGCCAACGTGCTCTGGTTTTTATGAACGAGATCGGTCTCGACCCGGGCATTGACCACATGAGCGCCATGCAGCGCATCCACAAGATCAAAGCTTTGGGTGGAAAAATTACGGCCTTTCATTCCTACACCGGCGGACTGGTGGCCCCCGAAAGCGACGATAATCCCTGGCACTATAAGTTCAGCTGGAATCCCCGCAACGTAGTACTTGCAGGTCAGGGTACCGCTCAGTTTCTGGAAGACAGCAAGTTAAAATATATCCCTTATCGTCGGCTTTTTCGGCAATATCGCCTGGTCGATATTCCCAACATGGGGAAATGGGAGGTGTACGCAAATCGCGATTCCCTCCTTTACCGTGAGGCGTATGGTCTACAGAATATCCGCACACTTTTCCGGGGCACCATCCGCCACCAGGGATTTTGCGATGCCTGGAATGCACTTGTTCGGATCGGCCTCACGGACGCTACATTCCCCATTGTCGATAGCGACAAACTTACTTACCATGACCTCATGGAAGCCTTTCTTGGCATCAGCCAGCACACCGGATCAGTCAAAGACCGTATGGCCAAAATGATTGAAACTGAGCCAGATAGCGATATCATGCAGAAATTGGAATGGCTTGGATTGTTCAGCAAGCGCCGCATCAAGGTAAAAGATGCAACGCCGTCGCTCATCCTTGAAAACCTGCTTTTGGAAAAATGGGCGTTGGGACCGAACGATAAGGACATGATCATTATGCAGCATGTTTTTGAATACGAACTTCAGCGCAAAAAACGCAAACTGACCTCCACACTGGTGATGAAAGGCGATAATAGTTCGGATACAGCTATGTCGCGCCTGGTTGGTTTGCCGCTCGGAATTTTCGTCAAGCTGCTTATGCTGGATAAAATTTCCACCACTGGCGTCAATATCCCAACCATGCCAGAGGTCTACGAGCCCGTAATGGCCGAATTAGAGGAGTATGGGGTAAAATTTCTTGAACAAGAAGAGTGAGGGAATTGGTTCGATTGATCCGATTGTGGGGATTGGCTGGATTGATTTG
>JAUSMG010000154.1 GCA_030645295.1 Saprospiraceae bacterium
GGTATTGAGGCATTTGCAGAAGCTGATCTGTGGCATTTTTTCGCACCCAAAGATTCCCTGCGCCGCCTTTCAATTTTCATCAATACCTCCGTGATCGATGCCCGATACATCAACACAGACGATGCGAGCATTCGCAACCGACAGGTGGAATTGGTGCCACCGTTTACTTTCCGGACCGGGTTGAGTTGGGCGCAAGGGCGTTTCCGCAGCAGTTTCAATTGGGCGTTTACGGCCGAACATTTTACGGATGCTACAAATGCCCGTCGCACGGCTTCAGCGGTGAACGGCATCATTCCGTCCTACGCCGTGGCGGATCTTACAGTGGGCTGGTCCTGGCGCTGGCTTCTATTGGAGGCAAGCTGCAATAACCTTTTAGACGAAAAATATTTCACCCGACGCGCCGATGCTTATCCGGGACCGGGGATTATCCCGTCGGATGGTAGGGGATGGTATTTGACGGTGGGGGTGAAACTTTAGGAGACAATCGGGAGTTCCTAAAAACACCACCCCCCCGCCTTCCGCAGCGCTTCCGCTACCAAACGGCGCTTAACTTTCACATTTACAGGGGGATACTTGGTAAAACGTTTTACGCCCATCAGGAAGGTTTTGAGCAAATCACCTTCTGCAAAGGAAGCCAGTGCATCGGTGGCATTTCTGGACATACGTGCTGTTGCGTCATGGATAAAGACCTTGAGCATGGCGTCATATACTTCCTGCGGCTGTTCTTTTTGCATGCCGACCAGTTTCTGGACGCGGAGCAGCATGGATTCTGCAGCGTATAGGTCAATAAACATATCAGCTATGTTCATCAATACTTCCTGTTCTTCTTTGAGGTTGAGTTTGCCGTCCATCTGCATCTTGGCGGCGCCACCGGCCACCATCAGGATGACTTTTTTGAAATCGGACACCGCCTTGATCTCTTCCGCGTAATCGCCTTCAAGACGTTCCATAGAAGGCATGGAAGTCAGTTCTTTTTGCACTGCCCAGGCTGGCCCGACAATATCCAACTGGCCTTTGAGCGCCCGTTTGAACAATTGATCCACCATCAGCATCCGGTTGATCTCGTTGGTGCCTTCGTAAATGCGGTTGATACGGCTGTCGCGATAAGCGCGTGCAGCCGGGTATTCCTCGCTAAAACCAATGCCGCCGTGGATTTGCAGGTTCTCGTCTACACAATAATCGGTTACTTCTGAACCAAATACCTTCAAAATGGAGCACTCAATGGCGTATTCCTCGGCAGATTCCAGAGTGGCCTGTCCGAAGGATTTGCCTTCCGCAGATTCTTCGGCTTTTTTGTCCTGCATGCACTGCGAGGTTCGATAGGCGGCGCTTTCTGCGGCAAAATTTCGGATGGCCATTTCGGCGAGTTTGTACTGGATGGCGCCAAAATCGCCAATGGGCTGACCAAACTGGATGCGCTCGTTGGCATATTTCACGGCCATATTGATCACTTCCTTATTACCGCCAATGCACATCACGCCGAGTTTAAAACGACCGATGTTGAGCGCATTGAAGGCGATGTGGTGACCTTTTCCGATTTCTCCGAGCACGTTTTCTGCCGGGACTTTTACGTTTTCAAAAAACACCTGTCGGGTCGAAGATCCCTTGATGCCAAGTTTGTCCTCCTCTGCACCCAAAGTGATGCCCGTCGAGTGCGCATCGACCACAAAGCCCGTGAATTTCTCTCCGCCCACCTTTGCGAAAACGATAAAAAGGTCGGCAAAACCGGCATTGGAGATCCACATCTTCTGGCCGTTCACGAGGTAGTGCGAACCATCGGCACTCAGGTCGGCGCGGGTTTTTGCATTCAGCGCGTCAGAGCCGGAACCTGGTTCGGTAAGACAATAGGCCGCTTTTAAGTCCCCCGAAATGAGGTCGGGCAGGTATTTCTGCTTTTGCGCTTCCGTGCCAAAATAAAGGATCGGCAGCATCCCAATGCCGGTGTGGGCCGCAAAAGGAACGCTGAACGAGCCCATTGGACCAAATACATCCGAAATGACGGTATTGGTATTGGTGTCCAGCTCCGTACCGCCGTAAATCGCTGGCATGTGCGCACCCAGCAATCCGAGATCACCCATTTTTTTGAGCAGGGAAGGGGAAAGGCCTGGCTCTTGCTTTTCGATTTTGGCGCGGTTAGGCACGATCTCATTGTTCAGGAAATCAACGGCCATTTGTTTGACCATGAGTTGTTCCTCGTTAAGTTCTTCGGGAATAAAAACGTCTTCAGGGCGACTGTCGCGAATGAGGAATTCGCCGCCTTTGAGAATATTGGAAGTTTCTACTGCTGCTGACATAATGTGGTGAAATCGTTAATTTTAAGCGTGGAACGGGTAGAAAATCGGATTTAGCGAATTTTCGTTACAAAGGTATTTGTTTCATGTGAACTTCCCTATAAACCGTTTGAAATTTTTCCTAGTGCGGCATTCTCCGAATGGCCTATTAATGGGCGGCCATTCGGAGAATGCGGCACTAAGTCTAAAATTTTCCATAGACATTCGCGAATCGCACTACTTTGCCGCCTTTGATTCTGCGATCCAACTTTTTTGATGCGGGTCGCCAATACAGGAGAACCTCAACCGGCCATGCCAATGGGTGGCCATTGATGAAATAGCAAATTATTCAAAATCATTTTGTCGTGTACGATCGTAACCTTCACCCAAAAGTCCATGCCATCCTTTCACAGGAAGGAATAGGCGTCAAGGACAAACTCTTTTATGCGCGCCTGATGGCCAATGCTTCGGCTATTCGCAAGCTTTATCTGGAGTTGTACCAGGAACATCCACTTTGTGAACAAGGATTTGAACAGCTCATCCATGTTACAGCCGAAGCCGCGCGCAACCGTCCTTCGTTTTTGAAACAAAAGGACGATGAAAAGGCACAAAAAGACCACTGGTTTTTGAGCAATGCGCTCGCCGGCATGAGCCTGTATGTGGACCGCTTCTGTGGAGACCTGAACCAACTCGTGGGCAAACTGGACTACTTCCAAACGCTTGGGGTTAATTTTTTGCACCTCATGCCGCTTTTTCAAAGTCCGCCCAAAGAAAGCGACGGCGGCTATGCGGTATCCGATTTCCGAACGGTAGATGAGCGTTTTGGCTCCCTGGATGATTTGAAAAATCTGATCCATAAGATGAATGAGTCCGGTATGTATGTCATGCTCGACATGGTACTCAACCACACTTCCAACCAGCACGAATGGGCTTTGAACGCCAAAAAAGGCGATCAAAAATACCAGGATTACTACTATTTTTATGAAGACCGCCGTCTGCCCGATCTTTTCGATCAGGCCATGCCGGACATCTTCCCCGAAAGCGCCCCGGGCAGTTTTACCTATGTGGAAGAATGCAAGCAATGGGCCATGACGGTCTTCCACCGCTATCAGTGGGATTTAAATTACACCAATCCGCAGGTGTTGTGCGAAATGCTTGACACCATTTTCTTTTACGCGAATTTGGGCGTTGATGTGCTGCGAATAGACGCGCCCGCATTCATCTGGAAACGAATCCGATTGCAACGACAGCGGCACAGGTCGGGTGCGTGGCCACGCGCGGCCCGGCGACGATCCAGACGGCGAGCAGTGCGAACTGCCCGGCGACCAGCAGTCGACCGCGCGCACC
>JAUSMG010000459.1 GCA_030645295.1 Saprospiraceae bacterium
TATCGGTGACAAAAAAACAGGCCGCCCAACCGGGCGGCCTGTAGAAGTTTATCTCAGTGAAAACCAGCCGAATTAATAGCCGTCGTTTTGACGGAGGTTAGGGTTAGAGTCCAATGCCTGTTGTGGAATCGGGTACAAAACTCGGTAGGAGTCTGTATTGGTTTTGTAAGACCATTGGCTTGTGAAAGTACCAAACCGAACCTGGTCATTACGGCGCCAGCCTTCCCAGTACAGTTCGCGGCCACGCTCATCGAGCATGCCAGCCAGATCAATGGATCCCAGTGCAGGAAGTGATGGAGCACGGACCGCACGAAGTGCATTGATCGTGCTAAGTGCATCGCCACCGGAGCGAAGCTGTGCTTCTGCTTTCATGGTAATTACATCGCCCAAACGGAAGAAGATGTATTTGCCAAATTCACCTTGATGGTATTTCATTACTCGGATACCCTGAGCGGAGTTCGCGCCAGAAAGCGGAACGTCAGCCGTGAATACCAAAGGAGTACCGGTACGAGAATTGATTACCGGCGTACCATCATCCTTAAACTGAGGACCTAACAGGAAGCCATAGCCAACACCCTGGAATGGAGTGCCATCTTTTGCACCGTCGCGGCCTTTGCGTTGGTCACCATCTTCAAACTTGCCATAAAAATCGGCCAAAGTGGTGAAACCATTCCAACCGGAAGGGTTGTTGTCGTAGTGCAAGGTCATGTGTGTACGGTTCGAAGGAGAACCTCCGTTGCCGTTGGCGGTCAAAATGATTTCGCTTGTTGCATCGGCCTTGAATATGTGGAAGAAGTCTGGATCAGGTGTAAAACCGTTTGTGATCACGGCATCGGAATGCTGGATTACCTTGGCCATATCAGCAGGATCAAAAGTGTATGGGCCAGCCGGGTTATCTGATTTGTACACGGCTTTGTTCAGGTAAAGTTTGGCCAGCAGTGTATTGGCTGCTGCTTTGGAAGCCTTGCTGGCGTCACCACCCGGAGCAAGTGTTGGCAGGTTTGGCAGGGCCTCATTCAGGTCATTTTCGATAAAATCGAAAGCCTCAGCGCGGCTCAACACCCGTGGGTTAACGTCTACGCCTTCACCTACATTACGGAAAGGTACTTTGCCCCAGAAATCCATAACGTGGAACATGTAAAAAGCGCGAAGGAATTTTGCTTCAGCGGCTTCTTCAACAGTAGGTGCAGGGCTTGTGGAAGCGAGCACCTGATTGCATTTGAAAACCCGGCCATTGAGCAAATTCCAGCTGTTGCTGATGTATTGGTGGGTTGCATCCCAGGTGTGGGCATGCAGTGTACGCCATACACCGTTGTCACCCCAGTCGGTTCCGCGTGTTGGCGGGATCATTTCATCCGATACATGCTCCGTCAGGGAGTAAATGCCCGCTTGGTCGGCGAACGTATTCATATCGTTATAGGCTGAGGCAAGCAGGTCAGTTGCATTACCGGCAAACGTGTTGCCCGTAATCGGCGTAAAGACCGAATCTGTGGCTTCTACTTCCAAATTAGTGCAGGCTTGGAACAGGCCAATGCCCAACACTAATGCTGGTAGAAGATAGAAAAATCTTGAATTTTTCATGTTAAAAAATGTTTTTGTATTAGTTGTTTAGAAAGAAACGTTGGCACCCACGGTGATGGTGCGTGCGCGTGGATAAGCGCTGTAGTCAATACCCAAAGATGGGATATCGTCGATCTGTTTGTTGATGTTTACCTCAGGATCCAAACCTGAATAGTCGGTGAAGAGGAAGAGGTTTTGTCCGTTTACAAACACGCGAAGTGAAGAAATCGTTTTGGATTTCAGCGGGAGGTTGTAACCCAAAGTGACATCTTGCAGACGGAGGAAGTCACCCTTCTCCAGGAAGCGGGTCGAAACATCAGGTGCGTTGTCGCGGCTTTCTCCACTGGTAGGTACGTCCGTAGTTACATTGCGACCACCACCCAAAGCACCTGCTGTAAAGAGTGCGTTGGCGGTATTGTTGTACACATAGTGACCCCATTGACCAGTAAAGAATACGCTCAGGTCGAGGTTGCCGAACTGGAATTGGTTGGTAAGCCCCGCCGTCATTTTTGGAATCGGGCTTTTGCCTACAAAAATCTGCGCGTCAAGATCGTTCACATAGGTCTGGTTGCCAGATGCATCATAACCTGCAAAGTCACGAAGGAAGAATGCGAACAAAGGCTGACCTTCGGAAATGCGCTGTGCATATGCTTCAGACAAACCCTGACCGTGGATACGGCCTGTGTTGAGGATCGTGGACAAGGACTTTACTTCATTTTTGTTGAAAGCCACGTTGCCCAAAATGCGCCAATCGAAATCGCTGTTGTCTACAGCTACCAAATTCAGGCTAAGCTCCAAGCCTCTGTTTTCAATGTCTGCGTCCAGATTTTTCCAGACAAAGTCATTTGGAGAAGGCTGCGCAGCATATACTTTCACCAACATGTCTTTAGTGTTCTTTTTGTACAGGTCGATAGAACCTGTCAGGCGGGAATCCCAAACGCCCCAATCCAAGCCCAGGTTAAGTTGTGAGGTCGTCTCCCACTTAATGCCTGGATTTTCAAATGCCGCATTGCTGGTGCCGCCAGTAAAGGCATTGCCATCGTTGTTAATGCCACCATCACCGGTACGCTGACGCGTCAGGAATAGGTTGTGTGGAATTTCCTGGTTGCCGGTCACACCATAACCTATACGCAGACCAAGATCTGTGAATACGGTCGGGCAGAAAGACTCCTGGCTGATGCGCCATTTGAATGCACCGGAAGGGAAATAACCGTACTGGTTGTCGGAACCGAATTTGGTAGAACCGTCCGCGCGCAAAGTACCCGTCAAAAGGTATTTGTCAGCGATGCCAAAATTGAGTCGACCAAAGTAGGACTGCAATTCATCAATAGAGCGATTGGAATTCACTACAGCAGAAACACCTGCGGTAGCCGTGTTATTCACCATCAACTCAAGATCGTTGGTGCTGAATTTGCTATAGGTATTGCGTTTGCTGGCGTAGTCGAACTGTTGGTAGGAATAGCCCAACAGACCAGTAAAGTCCACCTGACCGAAATTTTTATTGTAGGTGAAGTAGTTCTCCCAAAGCTTGCTGGAGGCCTCAATATCTGAAACATACAGACGACCTTTTCCATCCACAGCAGGACCGGCAAAGAGGTCTTTAGACCAGGCGTTTTTACGGGAAGAGATGGAACGGTCAAAACCGAGCACAGTCTTGAATGTCAGATTTTTAGTAATACTGAGTTCTGCATTGACATTACCCAGTGCGCGAAGTGTATTGGTGAAGTCGTCCGTAAGTTCGATCATCGCCAAGGGGCTTGGTTCGCTGTTTTTACCGCTTTGGAAAACAGTACCATCATCATTGTGTGTTGGCCATGTTGGGTTTCCTTTCAAAGCATTTGTCCAGGCATCGCCTTCAAAACCGGCGCTTTCAGTTATTGGAGCGCCAGCGTCATGCGTTTGTGCAACGGTGACGTTCGTGCTAATTTTCAAACGGTCGTCAATGAATTTTTTGGAACCGTTGAAACGGCCGCTCAAACGCTCGATCCCGCTTTCTTTGATGATACCATCCTGATTGAGATAGCCCAAAGAGAAACGGAAATCACCACCCTGACCACCACCGCCAAATGCGAGGTTGTGGGTGTGGGTTAAAGCTGTACGCGTCACTTCATCCTGCCAATCAGTATTACTACCAAAATTGACAGTAGCGGGATCAGCCGTAGGGTTAAGCTTCTGCCACTCCCGAACAAAGGTTGGACCATCCAGTACATCGTACTTTTTAGCCAATGTGGCGACACCTAGCGAGTAGCCATAGTCAAGAACGCCTTTGCCGCTTTGACCACTTTTGGTTGTGATAATTACCACACCATTTGCACCACGTGAACCGTAAATAGCCGTTGCAGAGGCATCTTTCAAGATATCGATGCTCGCAATGTCAGCAGGGTTCAGGAAGTTGAGTGGGTTGCGGGCTGCTTGAGTTCCAAGCGATTGGATCTCAGAACTACCGCTGGTTGCACTTCCGCTGAGCGGAACGCCATCCACTACGAAAAGCGGGTTGTTGCCTGCGCGTACGGATGATGTCCCACGGATACGGACATTGATGCCGCCACCGGGTTCGCCACTACCGTTGGTAACGACCACACCGGCTGCGCGACCCTGGATCAGTTGCTCTGCGGAAACGGTATTGCTCTTGTTGAAATCCTTTTCAGTAACCGAGGTTACTGCGCCTGTAGCGTCAGATTTCTTAACCGAGCCATAGCCAATTACCACTACTTCGTCAAGCACGGAGCCGGCCTTCATGGACACATCCACCATATTAGAGGCGCCGAGTGTAATAACTTGTTCTGAGTAACCAGTATACGCGAAACGAATCTGGGTAGAACCTTCAGGCACCTCAATAGTGTAGTTGCCGTTGATGTCTGTAGCCGTGCCGCGGGTTGTGCCGACTACTGAAACGGAAGCACCAATGAGTGCATCACCACCTTCAGCGTCGGTGACTTTGCCCTTTACGGTGCGTTGTGCCATAGCGAAATTGCACAGCAGCAATAGCGCCACAAGCAATCCGCCCTTGGTAAGGGTGTGGAAAAACTTCATACAAAAATGAGTTTAGTTTAGTGAAAAGATATTATGCCACAAATAATGATAGCCGCAGTATATGGTTCGGTTAGCATGGGGAATGCTTCAGGTGTTTCGAACGATGCGGTCAAATCTGGCGGGCGCGAGTGGGCTTGGGGTCTTTCCTCTAATGTGTGTGGTGAACACTTAGATGTGGCGAAGGTAGTATTTTGGAGGATTTAGAAACAAACACTTTTTTCAAATTTTTTAGAAAACCAAAAAATCCAAATTAAGTCACCGTTAAAAAAACGATACCACGAATATTAAAACCAATTTCCGGTGCCTTTAGACGCCTTACTTTTTCTATTTTTGCGCCCAATTTTAACGTAAATGACAACGATAACACGCCTGCCTGCTGAGTGGGAACCCCAAAGTGCCGTCCAACTTACTTTCCCGCACAAAGACACGGATTGGGCGGATGTACTGGAAGATGTTTTGCCCTGCTTCATACAAATTGCCGAATCCATCAGCCGTTTTCAGCCGGTGCTGATCGTCTGCAGCGATGTTTCAGCAACCCAAAAAATAATGACCGGTGGGAATCCCCAAAATTTCAGGTGGGTGGAATTTGCCGGCAATGATACCTGGGCCAGAGATCACGCAGGTATTACCATAGAAGAAAACGGGAAGCCGGTAATTCTGGACTTTGTCTTCAACGGCTGGGGACTGAAATTTCCTGCCTTTAAAGACAATCTCATTACCCGACACCTATATAATAAGGGTGTTTTTAACGCTGAAATTCGGCACGGGGGTTTGGTGCTGGAAGGGGGGGCGATTGAAAGTGACGGAATGGGCACCTTGCTCACTACAACCGAATGTATGCTTTCCCCCAATAGGAATCCGCATTTAAGCAAGGATCAAATAGAAGCACACCTGAAAAATTGCTTTGGCGTTCTACGTATCCTTTGGCTGGATAACGGCTATTTGGCAGGCGATGATACGGATTCACATATTGATACGCTGGCCCGACTTTGTTCTCCCGATACCATTGCTTATGTCAAATGTTCTGATCCGGCAGACGAACATTTTGATGCACTCCAAAAAATGGAGGCGGAATTGCGTAATTTTAAAACATTGGATGGAAAACCCTATCACCTGGTTGCTTTACCATGGCCAGATGCTTGTTACGATGAGGAGAGACATCGCTTGCCTGCTACCTATGCCAATTTCCTGATTATCAATGGTGCTGTATTGGTTCCGACCTACCAGACGCCACAGGACAAGGAGGCACTCCAAATCATAAATTCCATTTTCCCGGACCGGGAAATTATTGGTATTGACTGCAGACCCCTTATTTTGCAGCACGGTTCGCTTCATTGTGTCACGATGCAATACCCGGTAAATGTGGTCAATGTGTAAATGTGGCGTTCATAGTTCATCGTTCATAGTTCATCGTTCTCATGAAAATCGGTTTTGTTCAACAATCTTGCTCTACAGATAAGCAAGCCAACATAGATAAATCTATGACGGGCATCGCGGAGTGTGCCGCCAAGGGCGCGGAGCTGGTGGTATTGCAAGAGCTACATTGCGGCATTTACTTTTGCCAGGCGGAGGAGACCGGAATGTTTGATCTGGCGGAGACGATACCGGGCCCGGATACTGAAATTTTTGCTGCTGCAGCAAAGGAGTATGGTGTGGTACTGGTAACTTCTTTATTTGAAAAACGCGCTCCGGGAGTTTACCATAATACAGCGGTCGTATTTGAAAAAGATGGCAGTATTGCAGGTAAATACCGCAAAATGCACATTCCGGACGACCCGGCATACTATGAAAAATTTTATTTCACACCGGGTGATTTAGGATTTAATCCGATTCAAACCTCCGTGGGCAAACTCGGTGTACTGGTATGCTGGGACCAGTGGTATCCTGAAGCAGCAAGGCTCATGGCGTTGGCAGGTGCTGAGATACTCATTTATCCGACCGCCATCGGTTGGGAAAGTACAGATGATCCGGAAGAAAAAAGGCGCCAACACGATGCCTGGTTTACCATCCAACGTGGACATGCGGTGGCGAATGGATTGCCGGTTATCACAGTAAATAGGGTAGGGCACGAACCAGATTGGACGGGAGTGACAGGCGGCATTCAATTCTGGGGACAAAGTTTTATCGCCGGACCACAAGGCGAGGTTTTGTTCCAGGCCAGTCCAGACAAGGCGGAAAATGTAGTGTTTGACGTTGATAAAAGCCGAACTGAAGCAGTACGCCGCATCTGGCCTTTCTTCCGTGATCGGCGTATTGACCACTATAAAGGCCTGACTAGCCGGTACTTGGACTAAGCATTAGTTCGTTACCACCCATTCTTACCATTAAAAGGGTACGTTCGTCGAAAAAAAATACGCCTGGAAGACAATTCGGAGTTTTTGCATTGAATAACTAAGATGCGGTAGTACATTTGGGGGATACAATTGCAGAAGGCAACTCTTTAAGCGGGTGTGAGGATTTACTTTTTCTGTTTGAATGTAAACGGGATCTTTAAAAACTCAAGAAGGGCACAGCAGCTGAAGGGTGGCAATAGTAGTTCACCAATCCGATCTTTTTACTCATGGCAGCAAAGCGTACGAGAAAACTGCTTGTGTGGGCGTTATGTCTGCATACTCTCCCGGTTTTTAGCCAAACCACTTTTCAAAAAACATTCGGAGGTCCAGGCAACGAAGTTGCTACCTGGGTTGCAGAAGCCGACAATGGTTGTGTGGTGGCAGGTCATGTCACCAACACCAGTGGTAATCAGGACGCCTTACTGATTAAACTCGACGCTTCCGGCAATTCCATATGGCAAAAACGCTTTGGCGCCGGACAGGCTGATGCATTCAACAGCGTAGTCCCCACCCCTGACGGCGGATTTTTGGCAGCTGGAGAAACGCGCAGCTTCGGCGCAGG
>JAUSMG010000460.1 GCA_030645295.1 Saprospiraceae bacterium
AATACCGATGTTGAGTTCCAACGGAAAGGCGCCTCAGTGGGATCCAAAGCCATTCCTTATATCTATATGTCTGCATTCGTAGGAAGCCGTGGGGATGTGACCAGTAAATCAATCCATAACGGTACAGGTTGGACGCTTGAATACAAAAGAGCCCTGAAAACAGCGGATACTGAAAGGAAAGACATTGATTTTTCTTCCCTGCAGGATCAAAGTTTTGGGTTCGCAGTATTCGAGAATGCACAGATCGCCCACGCCATCAAACCAAACCTCGTGCTGACGTTCCAGAAATAATGTGAGGCTATCCCTTTAACAATCTAAATCAACAAGATTATGTCACGATTAAGGATAGCACAAGCAATCGCAGCACTTACCCTTATCTTTTTTGGGGTAACGGCCTGCTACAATGTCACCACGATCGACCTTACCAGCGATGTCACCATTGACCGGGAAGTCAGTTTTGCCAAAGATATCATTCCAATTTTTGAACAAAATTGTGCGATCAGCGGGTGTCATATAACGGGCGGCCAAAAGCCAGATCTTTCTGCAAGTCAGGCGATCACTTCCCTGACCAACGGAAATTATCTGGATGTAGCTGCACCGGAAAATAGTGAGCTGTATGCATGGTTGACCGGGAAACGCGGGGCAGTAATGCCTTTAAGCGGCTCAGATCCGGAAATCAATGCATTCGTACTCGCCTGGATCACTCAAGGTGCTCAAAACAATTAAAATCAACGTCATGCAAACATTCAATAAAAATAGTTCCGCGCTTATCGGGCATCTGTGCCGTATGCTGCTGCTGTGTTTTTTGGCGAATAGCCTGATGGCACAAGACGAAGCCACTGCCGATGCACCCGCCAATAGGCCGGTGAAAAACACCTTTGAAAGCGCCAACATCTTTGACAATCCAACTTCCATGGTGCCGATTAAAGGAACCTTTGAAATGGATATTCAACACCGCTTTGGCACGGTTACCAAGGGTTACAAGGACTTGTGGGGCATTTATGCACCCGCCAACATTCGCATTGGTTTCAATTACGTTCCCATCAACAAACTGGCAGTCGGTTTTGGCTTCACCAAAGAACGCCTGCAATGGGATATGAATGCCAAATACGCCATTTTTCAGCAAATGAAGGATGGAGGAATGCCCCTCAGCATCACCTGGTTTTCCAACATGGTGATCGATGGCCGTGAGAAGCGGTTCTTTGTCCGGAGTTCGGACCGGCTTTCTTACTACCATGCGCTGATCATCGCCAGGAAACTTACCGATCGGATCTCCTTGCAGGTAGCGCCGAGCCTCAGTTTCCGCAACAACGTTGAAGGCTATTACGATGATGCCGGCGAGGTGCAGAAGAAGATGGAAAATGCGCATTTCGGTATTTCCGGTCTGGCCAGGATCAAGTATTCAGACAGCGGAGCCATCATTTTGGGCTTTGACCAGGCCATTACCCAGCATACGACCAATAATCCGCACCCGAATATCTGTTTTGGATTTGAGTTTACCACCAGCGCACACTCCTTCCAGGTTTTTGCGGGCAACTCAATTGGTATCCTTCCACAAAGCACCAACGTGTTTAATCAAAACAATTACAAGGA
>JAUSMG010000466.1 GCA_030645295.1 Saprospiraceae bacterium
AGGGTTTGCCTCCCGGACAGGATACATTAGATCATGCGAATACCAATATGCCGGCCGCCTTTAGTTATTGGGTGGTCGTAACAGATGCCAATGGTTGCATGAACACCTCCAATACCGTTATAGTGGTGCAGGATAGCTGTCTGGCGGATTCAATTTGCATTCCGGAAACGTATAACCTTTCCTTTACCGCCACCAACCAGATGCCCAATTGCAACATCGTGGACTTTGCGGTGACTTCAAGTGCCAACGTGACGCTTACTAGCTGGAATTTCGGTGACCCAAACAGCAATGCCAACAATGGCACCATGCAAAATGCCATCCACACCTATACGCAAGCGGGTTGCTTCAAAGTTCTGTTACAAGGTATGGTGCCTCAGGAACCTCCCGGCACAGGTTTCTGTCCGGTTAGTTTTGGCGCACTCGTTTGTGTTCCATTAGCGGCGAACTTCAGCTTTACGCAGGTTTGCAATACCGCAACCTTTACAGATTTAAGCACTTTCCAACCAGGGCAAGGCCCTGTGTCCTGGGACTGGGATTTTGGGGACGGGAACACTTCCACCCTTCAAAATCCAATGAATACCTATCCCGGACCGGGACCCTATACCGTTATGCTCACGGTTACCAACGCGAATGGATGTGAAGCAAAGATCACCCGGACTATTACGATTGGAGGAGCACCCGCACCGGTCCTTTCGGCAAATCCAAATCCGGCCTGTGTTGGGGAGCCCGTGATGTTTACTGCTGTTGCTGCGGGTATCATAAGCTGGTCCTGGGATTTTGATGATGGCTCCACCAATGGGGCCCAAAACCCATCGCATACCTATCTGGTTGCTGGGAATTACAATGTGACCCTGACGGTAACCGATGCATTTGGATGTACGAATTCGGCAACAATAGCAATCACGGTAAATCCTGCAGTTCCCCCCGGCGTAATAACCGTTGCGCCCGCTCTAACGGTTTGTGCCGGCACGACCGTGACACTGACTGCTCCGGCAGGTTTTACCTACCTATGGTCAACGCTGGCTACGACCCAGGTTATTACCACCACCACCGCAGGCACTTATACGGTGACACTTACGGATGCGAATGGTTGTACACGGGTGCTTGACCCTGTTACTGTAGTGATATTGCCTGCGCCGCTTGCTTACATTTCGGGCAATCCGGTTATCTGCGACGCTGGCTGCACGACTTTGAGTGCCCCGTTGGGCTCCGGCTATACTTATCAATGGCTCGATGCCGGCAATAATCCAATACCCGGGGAAACCAATCAGACTTTAGTAGTTTGCGACAATAACCTCCTGGCGGGATACTCCGTAATCGTCACAGATGCCAATTTGTGTTCGGACACCTCGGCATTGTTTGTGGTTTCCGTCAAAATTTCTCCGGTATTCACCATTACAGTAACCCCGGACGACTGCGAAGGCACACCTGTAACGCTTACGATCACACCCATTCAGGCAAACGTCGTTTATTCCTGGAGTAACGGGGCCACAGGCACTTCGATCACGGTTTTACAGGCGGGTACCTATTATGCTATCGGGACAGACACCACCAGTGGTTGCCAGGGAACAGCCAGCGCGATAATTCACCCGCTACCGGATCTGTGCCTTGTACCTGTGGGCTGTTACGAAGCTTGTAATCCGGATACTATTTGTGGCCCGGCCGGGATGGCCCAATATCAATGGAACAAAGATGGTGTACCTATAACAGGGGAAAATCAGCAATGTCTGATCGTGACCCAAAGTGGCACCTATACGCTTACTTGTACTACAAATTTTGGCTGTACCGATACCTCCGATTCTTTGATGCTTTTGCTCATCAATTGTGGCTGCGAAGGATTGATGGTGGAAGCAGAGCCGCTGGAAGGAGACTCTTGCTGTTGGATAATTTCCTATACAAATCCGCTTGACAGTCTTTTTGGACTGGTAATTCACAGCGACGATGCAGACTTCAATTTTGACTTGACAAGCCTTGATCCATCGTTGAGCGTATATTCCATCAGCGCTAATTCTATTGGCCTGGTCAATAGTATTGCCAATACCCCACTCCCGGAAGGGGCCTTAGACAGTTTTCTTATTATCTGCCTGACCAATGTGCAAAATCTGCCCCAGCAGGTCATTTTCGACTGGTACGATTTTGAGTTTAATATCGTGTGTTCTGACACCCTGGAGTTCGATTGCCCGGTCGAGCCGGATTGCCTCTATTTAGCGTCTGATTCCATTTATTGTCATGATATGGACGTGTATTACACGATAACCGTGTGTAATCCGATCGATGCAGGGTTTAGTATCCAGTATATTGCGATCAATCCTACCAGCCCTGCAGGTATAGTGGTCACCCCGCCGTTTATCGATGCCTCCGGCGACCCAATCGATCCGGGTGAATGTCAAACCTTTACGCTGATCTTGTCCGGCCCCAATATCGCCGATTCGCTGTTCTGTTTTAACCTTACCGCCCATGATGAGGAACCCGATCCGATAGACACATCTAGGTGCTGCTCCCTGGATACCTTGTATTGTATCGAAATACCGGATTGCCAACCTTGTGATGATATAGGCGTCGAATTGGTGGAAGACGTAACTCCGGCAGGGGATGAGGGTTGTTGCTATAGTATTAGCTTGTACAACAACTATTCCAATGGTTATTTTGATGGTATCAGTCTTTGCATGTTGAGTACCGGCGTCACTATGACCATGAATAATCCATTTGGATCGGGTTGGTTTACAAGCAGTTATACGCCTACTGTGATTGATCTGGATGTTGTGCCACCCCTTGGCGCCAGCATACCTTTGGGCGTGGTCACTTTGCCGACCATTTGCATTCAAACGGATCAGGCGCCGCCACAATTCCTGGAGATCAAATGGATGAAAGACGGCGATGTAGTTTGCAGAGACACCATTGAATTGAGCTGCGAGCCACCGTGCGGTTATATTTCAGATAAGGAGATCACCTGCAATCCCGATGGTTCGGGCAGCTGGATCTTTTCCGGAACCATCCACAATACCTCCAATTATACGATGGGCGAGGCCCATATTGTTTTCACTTCACCTGCGGGTTTAGGCGCCTACGACCAAACCATTGTATTCGGTGGCGGATTGCCTCCTGGCGGCACACAGGCTTTCAGTATTGCCTTAGGTCCCCCGGCAATGGCTGGAGACACCGTTTGCTTTACCGTAGCACTGCACGCCCTGGACGATGACGACAACCATACCCAGTGTTGCAATTTTTATGATTGCATTGTCTTGCCCGATTGTGTTTTGGGGGCAAACTGCCTTTGTGATCATTCTATGGTGGATATCTTTTTACAAGGGATCATATATCTCAACATACAGCCTCAAAGCTATATGGCAATGTTTCAACCCCGAAGCACCCTTTGCTCCACGGATAAGGTCTACTGGTACTTTACAGATTCGAATGTAATAGAGCAAACGAGCGGAAATGAGGCGGTTCAACACAGCTTCCCAGGGCCTGGATCTTATAGCGTCTGCATGTACGTTTTCCGAACAGAACCAACCGGGGATCAATGCGATACAGAAAGCTGTGTAGATGTGGAATATATAGGTCCCGGCAACACCTTTGCGGTGTATCCAAATCCCAATAAGGGTGAGTTCAGCATAAGGATCAACCCGGATTGGACCACACCCCTGCAGTTGCGTGTTTTTGATATCAATAGCCGTGTAATGTTGCAACAACAAATAGATGATCCGGCCGGGCACGAATTTATCCCAGTCAATGTGGACGGTATGGGAAGTGGCATTTATTTGGTAGAGCTGATGGTGGATGGGAAACGCTGGACGAGACGGGTCGTGATCGAATAGGATTTTCTGATGATCCGCATCTCGTACAGTGCTGACGTGAAAAGAAAAAGCCGCTCCGCCACCGACGTTTCGTGGCAGAGCGGCTTTTTTGTATCTGGAAAGAAATTGATAAAAACTTCGGAAGATACTTGAATCACCAATCCACCGATCACCATTGCGCCACTCACCAATTAACTAACTTCGCCGCCCTAAATCCATCGCAACATGCAAAACGAAACGGGGCCTTCCATATTCAGCGACGAGGAAGCCAAATCAGCCATTCAGGAACTTTTTAGCTTTCCAAGTCTGGTCCAGGGGATGAAAGCATTTTTACCTCCCGCGCTTAATGACCTGATCCTGAGCGTAAAAGACCAGGTCAATTCTGTGCAGGATTTTCAGGAAAAGATTGCCTACCCGCTTTTTAAAGCCATTGAAAAAGACAGCATTTCCCAACTGACGTCCAGTGGTCTGGAGCAACTTGACCCTTCGGCGCAATACCTGTTCATCTCCAACCACCGGGATATCATTCTCGATTCGGCTTTCCTCAACATCGTATTGTTTGAACATAAGTTTCGAACCAGTCAGATCGCTATTGGCGACAATCTGATGCGGCACCGGATCTCGGAGTTGATCTTCCATATCAATAAAAGTTTTGTGGTAAAACGCGTTGGAACGCCCATGGAGTTGTACCGTTATTCGGTGCAGTTGTCTGAGTACATCTGGCAACAAATTAACCAAAATATTGATTCTGTGTGGATTGCGCAGCGCGAAGGCCGGGCCAAAGATGGTGATGACCGTACCCAGGTCGGACTGGTAAAAATGCTGAGTCTGAGCGCGAAAACTGATCTAAAAACCTATTTCAGGGAATTGAAAATCGTGCCCGTCTCTATCTCCTACGAGTACAACCCTTGTGATGTCCTTATGGCACAGGAATTCCTGAATAAACGCGCCGAACCGGACTTCAAAAAAACCTTTGAGGAAGACGTACAACACATGCTGCTGGGCTTGAAAGGCTACAAAGGGGCCGTGAATTTCCATTTTTCAGCACCCTTTGACGCGGAATTGGACGCTTTTGACGCAATCCCGAGTTCAAAAAAGCAATTGGAATTGCTGGCGGAGATGGTCGACCAGCGCATCCATCAGCATTACAAACTGCGGCCAATTAATTATATGGCACAAGACCTGTTGACCAAAATAGAGGCATTCCGAAATTACTATTCGGCCGAAGAACACACGCGACTTTTGGCATTTTTTGAAGCGCGTTTCAAACTATTGACCAACGATAAGGAAGGATTGGGTAGAGAGTACTTGTTGAAAATGTATGCGAATCCTTTGATCAATCAGTTGGCGGCAGATGGTTAGGGGTTGGGTGAAAAGGTTTGCTCCAAATTTTGCCTCTGCCGTTGTTGGCGTCCTCGCTAGGGAACGCGGTCGAAATAAAGTAACAGTTTTGGGGTGGCGTTTTTGTCTCTGTCGAGGCGCGAGGAGGGCATTTAGTGGGAAAAGTGTCACTTCTCCAAAAAACCTCACTTTTGCGCTCTAACATATTGAACATGAACCATCCGAACGCCCCCCACCTCTCCGATATCCTCACCCACCTCGGCGAAGACCGCGAGAATTATTTTCAGGCCATTTCGCCGCCGGTCATTCAGTCCAGCAATTTCGCTTTCCCGGATTTGGCAGCCTTTCGCGAAGCCTTTTCTAATGAGCTGGAAAATCATGTGTACTCCAGGGGCAATAACCCTACGGTAGAGATCCTGCGGAAAAAACTCGCCGCGCTGGAAGGCACTGAAGATGCGCTCGTCTTTAGCAGTGGGGCCGGAGCGATCGCAGCAGCGGTCATTGGCAATGTAAAAGTGGGCGATCATATCGTATGCCAGAAAGGCCCGTATTCCTGGACCTCAGCATTGTTGCGCAAATTTCTGCCGCGTTTTGGGGTGGAGCACACTTTTGTAGATGGAACGGATATTCAGGAGATCGAAGCGGCCCTTAGGCCCAATACCACCGTGCTGTATCTGGAAAGTCCGAATACGATGACCTTTGAATGTCAGGATCTTGCGGCCTGCGCCAGGCTCGCCAAATCCCGGGGCATCGTGACGATGATCGACAATTCCTATTGTTCGCCCATTTACCAAAATCCTGCGGCCTTTGGTATTGACATCGTGTTGCACTCTGGCACCAAGTACCTCAACGGCCACTCAGATGTAGTGGTAGGGGTACTTTGTGGCAGCAAGGCAATGGTGAAAAAGATCTTTGAATCCGAACTGATGACCCTCGGCGGTATCCTCGGTCCGCACGATGCGGCCCTGGTGATCCGTGGATTGCGAACACTCCCGCTGCGATTGCAAAAAAGCTCCGAAAGTGCTCAGTGGCTTATTGAGAAACTGGATGGTCACGTAAAAGTGGAACGCATCTGGTATCCTTTCCATCATTCGTTCCCGCAACTTGAATTGGCCAAACGCCAGATGCGGGGTTGCGGAGGACTTTTCTCTGTGCAATTCAAAACCGATACTATGGAAAAAATGGAAGCCTTCGTGCATCGGCTGGAGCGTTTCCTCATGGCCGTCAGTTGGGGCGGGCATGAGAGCCTCATCATCCCAACCATTGGCTTTTACAACATTCCGGGTCGGCCTGCGCCGCCTATGCCCTGGCAGTTTGTGCGGTTTTACATTGGCCTGGAGGATGCGGAATGGCTCTGGGAGGATTTAGAGCGGGCCATGGGGGAATTGTAACGGCTGTTGCGGACAAAGGGCCGGATTTGGCAGGCACATAATTAAACAGCAAAACCGCAAAACCGGAGAACAGGAAAATTTAAAACCGTGCATTATGTTCCGAAGATGGCCAAAACCTGCCCTTTTCGAGATCAATTTCTCACGGCTTTAATTTTTCTTGTTCTCCGGTTTTGCGGTTTGCTGTTTAATTCTTCTTTCTAAAAATCAAGGATGCCTTTCGCGGCTTAGTTTTTCTTTTCCGCTTTGCGCTGCTTTGCTGCTTTTTTCTCCTCTGCCTTTTTCATCTTCTCTGCCGCTTTCTTTTCTTTGCGCAATTGCTTTTCTGCTTTGCGGTCGCGCTTATTCTCGACACGGTCACGCTTGTCTTCGCGGTTATCGCGCATATTTTCTTGCTTGTCGCGGGCATCTTCTTGCTTGTCGCGGGCCTTTTCGACGCCATCGCGCTTTTTGAGCTCACCGCCTTCGCGTTTCACATCGCGTACTTCTTCGCGAGCCTCACTCAGTTCCTCTTTGGATTTGCGTTTTTCGGTGCGGCGTTCCGCTTTGTTTTCTTCGCGGGCCTGCTTGTTTTCCACCCGCTCTGCTTTGTTTTCATCCCGTTGAGCTTTGTTTTCATCCCGCTCTGCTTTGTTTTCAGCCTTTTCTTTCACGACTGGCTGTTGGGCTTGCAGGGTGTTGAACGCGGCCAAAACAAAGAGGCAGCCTAGGAACAATAGAGTCTTTTTCATGTAAACTAATTTTGTGTTTGTTAAAATGTTTTACTTCATCATGCTCAAAGAACAAACATCCGATAAAGTTTAGAGATAGGGGTGATATTAACGCTTCCTTATGGTGTGTCTTAAATTCCACTGTCGTCGATTTGCCAATCAACGCTCTTCATTTTGAAGGTAAAACTTTCCCGCTACCTTGCAGTCCGTTTTTCCATCCTTTATTTGAAAATGAAAAGATTAACAACCCTCCTACTGCTTTCTATCTCGTTTTTTATAAACATTTCAGCACAAATTAGTTTCTCCAACAAAACCAACCTGCTTACGCCTACCAATCATTTTAGTGGCGTGGCCATTGCCATTCTTGACATGAATGGCGACGGGCTGGACGACATCGCCCGGCTAAGTCAGGGCACCGCCCTTAACATACAGTACCAAACTACGCCCAATCAAGCATTCACTGCTACGGGCATGACCCCGCTCCCCGGAACCAGTGATACCTGGGGAATGTGCGCCGCTGATGTAAACAATGATGGTTTCGGCGATGTGCTGGCTGGCGGATTTTACAATGGGATAAAAATTGCCCGCTCTAATGCCAATGGCACCTTTAGTATTCAAAACCTCACAACCCCCAGCACCTTTGTACAAGGCGTGAATTTTGCTGACATTAACAACGACGGCTGGTTGGATGCCTTCGTTTGCCATGACGATGAAGTATCGCGTATTTTTGGCAACAATGGCGATGGAACTTTCAGCTACCAGCCCAATTGGATCGACCTGGCAACCTCCCCCGCTTCTGATAACTCAGGCAACTACGGCTCGGTGTGGAGTGACGTGAACAACGATGGACATCTGGACCTCTACATCGCACACTGCAGGCAAGGTATTAATAGCGCCAGTGATCCCCGCCGCATCAACCAACTTTTCCTGAACAACGGCAATGGCACCTACACCCAAGACCTCAGCAACACTTCCGGCCTGCGCATCGGAGCGCAAAGCTGGACTGCCGATTTTGGTGACATTGACAACGACGGTGATTTTGACTGCTTCATTACGAACCACGATGTGAACTGCCAACTGCTTGAAAATGATGGCAGTGGTCATTTCACTGACATCACCGTAACGTCTGGTTTTATGGGTGCAATACAAGGTTTGCCCATCCAAGGGGTGTTTCGTGATTTCGACAACGACGGCTTTACAGATATCATCTTAGCAGGCGATCAGCACTATATTTTTCGGAACCATGGCGACAAAAGCTTCTCTGCTGTCCCGAATCCTTTTGGCAACAATGAGGTGGAATCTTTCGCTATTGGCGATCTGAATGGAGACGGTTTTCAGGACGTTTATGCAGGGTATGCACTGGTATACACCGACCCATCCACAATCCCGGATGCGCTTTGGATGAACAATGGAAACGGGAACCATTTCTTTGCACTCAATTTGCGTGGCCAGCAAAGCAACCGCAGCGGGGTGGGTGCAAAAGTCCACTTGTACTCATCCCTCGGTATCCAAACCCGCGAGGTACGTTCCGGAGAAAGTTATGGCATCAGCAATTCGCTGCAAATCCACTTTGGTATGAGCCAGGTCACCCAAATAGATTCTGTTGTGGTCCATTGGCCTTCCGGCGTACGCGATGTACTGGCTCAACCCCTTGTAGATCAATATATTACAGTTAATGAAGGCGGCTGTATTACACCCGCAGTTTCTCTCCTGGCTGATGGGCCAACCACACTTTGTGCCGGACAAAGTGTGTCAATCGGTACAGTCGCTGCATTCGACCATTACCTGTGGAATACCGGGGATACCACGTCTACTATCCTCGCTACCATTACGGGCATTTACAACGTAACCATTACCAATTCGGAAGGCTGTACGGCGGTTTCTAATTCAATTCCTGTCCAATTCGACCCGATTCAAATCCCAATTATTCAGGCCTTAGGCGACACCACTTTTTGTACTGGCGGGGAAGTCGTGCTGAGTGCTTCGGAAGCATCCAGTTACCTCTGGAGCACGGGGGATACCACCCAAAGCATAGCAGTAAGCCAGAGTGGCCAATATTCTGTGGCCACCCAGGGACTTTGTGCGATGTTCAACTCCGTCCCCACCAGCATCCAGGTGCTCGCTGCACCCTTGCCTACGGTAATGCCTGACACTGTTCTGGTGGGAGAATCCGCAACACTTATCGCCAGTGGCGATCAATTGTCGTGGTATGCAACAGAAAACGCTCAGATCAATCTGGCAGTAAATGATACCCTTGTCACCCCTGCACTCACCGAGACCACTACGTATTGGCTCAGCAATACTTCCGTCTATGGTGTCCCGAATGATTTTGTAGGAATGGTGAACCACCAAGGCTCAGCCTTGAGTGATAATAGTTACAATGGTGGGTTGATTTTCGATTGTTTTGAACCCTTCATTTTGCTAAAAACGAAAGTCATAACTTCCGTAGCCGGCGAGCGCAAAATTGAACTCCGCACCCCCAATGGAGATGTTATACTGAGTAAAATTGTAAATATCGGGACAGGAACAACGGTTATTGACCTGGATTTCGACGTGCCAATGGGTACCGATTTTCTGCTTACTACCGACGAAACATTCAACGAAAGTAGCATTGGATCTTCTAGTCCACAATTGCGCCGGAGCAGCCAGGGCTGTGATTTTCCTTATGAAATTCCGGGCGTGGTGAGCGTCAAGAATTCGACCTTCAACACGGAACGCTACTACTATTTTTACAACTGGGAAGTAGGTTTTTATGGTTACGAATGTACCAGCGAGCGCGTGCCTGTGACGGTGGTCGTGAATGAGCCCAGCGGTATTACGCCTTTACCCGCCTGGGCTGCCGGACTGCGCATCTTCCCCAACCCGACTGCCTCCTCCCTAAATCTTGATATTCAGGGATTTGCGGGGGGCGATCTTTTGGTAACGGTTAAAAATTCGCAGGGCCAAACACTCCAAACCCGCAGCTTCAATGTTCCAATGGGTGACGCAGCCTTTACCACTGACTTAAGCCATTTCGCTGCTGGAATCTACTGGATTGAATTGTCCAGTGAGGGTGGTGTGGCACAGCGGAGGGTGCTTTTGCATCAGAAGTGACACTTTTACCTACGGATGCCGCTCCAAACCGGGAGCGGCGTCCGTAAATCAGGCAGCGCGAACTATTCCCGAATCCGCGCCATCAAAATCACGTCGATCAACTCCCCATTTTTGATCGTATGCTTCCGGGCAAAGCCTTCGCGCTCGAATCCTGCTTTTTCGAGCACCCGAGCCGAAGCCGGGTTATCAGAATGTACTTTGGCTTCGATGCGCACCAATGGCGGACGGCTTTCAAACAGCCAGTCGCACAGCGCATGTACAGCATTGGTTGCAATCCCCTGACCGCGGAACGGTGCTCCAAGCCAATAGCCGATCTCGTCAAGATGGCCATCTACACCCGTGTGTAAAAAAGCACCAATGCCTCCGATCACACCATGCGCTTTATGACGGATGGCCCAATTGTAGGTCTTCCCGTGCAGTGCCCGGTTCTCCTGGGCCATATTGATCCACTGATCCGCATCAGCCTCTGTGTAGGGGGACGGAATACGCAGCGTATTTCGGTAAAGCTCCGGGTCGTTGAGGTATCGCACCAGATTAGTCTGGTCGCCCGGCTCGAAGGGGGTAAGCGAAAGGTGTTCGCGGAGGTAGATTTTTTCTTCCATGCTCCAAATTTCTGTTGGGAAACATTGAATGAAACCTGAGAGATCCAAAGAAAGTTTCACGCAGGCGCCTGGAATCTCTATTCCCAAACCTGCTGCTTCCGAAAAGCCACGCCCCGGAAAAAGGCTACCGCCGAGCCATCCTGTTTTATCACCGTAATGGCGTAGTTGGAAATAGATTTCCCAAGATTTTCTTCTCGCGCTTCAGCGGTAAGTACATCGCCCTCAAACACAGGAGCGACGTGCTCTACCGTGCAATGGATGGATACGGTGTGTCGTCCGCGCGAGTTGCAAGCAAATGCAAAGGCGCTATCGGCCAGGGAAAAGGAGATGCCCCCGTGCGCCACGCCAAAACCATTGAGCATTTCAGCGCGAACGGTCATGCGCAGCGTACAGACGCCCTCGTCTATCGACAAAAGCTCCGTGCCCAACCACTTGCTGAACGGGTCATTGCCGTACATTTTATGGAAAATCTCGAGAGGGGACATATCGCAAAAATAAACATGAGTCAGCCCGGTTTTGCTGTTTTGCTGTTTAATTCTCCCACTAAAAAATGGCTTATGCGGGAAAATTAAAAGTCATTCCCAATCGTGATCTCCACCACTTCGAATTCCAGCGAGCCTCCCGGAGTAGTAACTTTAGCGATCTCGCCCCTGATTTTGCCCAGCAGCCCCTGGCCGATTGGCGAGGTGACGGAAATTTTCATCAGTTTCGCATCAGCTTCGGTTTCCGACACCAGTTTGTAGGTCATTTCCTTCCCGGTTTTGAGATTTTTGATGGTTACATTGGAAAGGATAGCCACTTTGGAATCATCCAGAAGGCTTTCGTCGATGATGCGGGCCGTGGAGAGCACGGTCTCCATTTCGCTGATTTTAAGTTCGAGCAAACCTTGGGCCTCTTTGGCTGCGTCGTATTCCGCATTTTCCGAAAGATCGCCTTGCGCGCGGGCTTCTGCGATGGCGTGCGCAGCCTCTCGCCGACCGTTGGATTTTAGTTCCTCCAGATCCGTTTTCAGCTTGTCGTAGCCTCCCTGTGTCAGGTATGTGTAGTTTGACATTTTTTTGAATTAAAGTTGATTCCCATCCTCTTTAAACTCCGGTGGGTAAAGTGATGCCCGCCAAGGTATACTGCTTCGGCGGGTAAAGGCAGAAAAAAACAGAAACGTCCTTGCCGGGTGGACAAGAACGTTCCTGCAATAAACTTGGCACAAAGGTATGGGCAGTTTAGGGAAAGATAAAAGCCCCCTGCCTATATTTCTTAATTTTAGAACTCCAGACGGAGGCCCAGGTTGTGAATTCCATCGAAAACCTTCGTTTGACGGTATCCGTAGTCCAATGCGATCCGGGTGTCAGAACCCTTACGGACAGGAATTGCAAAGCTCAGGCCACCACTGATGCCATTGTCGATAGTTTCTTCAGCCGTTGGGGCATCCAGCTCAATTTTGTAACCTAAGCGAAGGGAAAAGTTTTTGAGGACAGACAGCTCCACACCTCCGCCCAACTGGTCGCGGGAAAATGCGTTGGAAGTAAAGTTACCCATCAAAGTAAGACGGTTCTGTTTGCCCAAAAGCCAATCGTAAGCAGCGCCAATGTTGAGTTGTGAAGGCAACTCATACGCCGTAGCACGTTCGTAATAGGTGTTATTGTAGCTAATTGGACCAGGATTGGGCAATTGTTTAGAAAGACCCTCTCCCGAAAAACGCATCTTGGAACCAACATTACGCAGCGAGATACCAAACTTGAAATTGTCGTTCTCACCAGTTACATATTGTACGCCTGCATCAAGTGCAAAAGCGCGGGCCCCAGCGTTGCTGATGGACTCGTTGACCAATTTAGCAGTTACCCCTACCGATACTTTGTTTTCGAAAAGGTGCGCGTAAGATAAGCCCATATTGAAGTAGGTAGGGCTGAATGTGGCCCCGGATCCTTCAGGATTTTCTGTGGTGGTAAATTCGAATTCACCAAGGTCCATGGCAACGAGGCTTATTCCAAAAACACCTCCGCCTTTGCCCACTGGCTGCGCGAAACCTATCGCATTGAGGTTGATATCAGCGATGTAACGGGTATGACCCAACTGGATCTGTGATCCGCTAACCCGTGAAAGGCCCGCCACGTTAAGGTACATTGCTTCAGGTCCTACCGTGTTGGCAGTATTCATAGCATGGAGACCCGCGCAACGTGCCCAAGGGTTGATAATGAGTTGGTTAGCACCTGCTTCCCCCTGACGGTCGGGGTTGCCCGCTAATGCAACGCCAGTGCCTAAAAAGGCTGAAAAAGCGAGCAACAATGTGTATTTTCTATTCATGACAGATGAATGAGTGTGTGAGTTAAGAAGGTTAATAAAGGTTGATGGAGGTTTATGAAGGTTGAGAATTGAGCCAAAAACAATTTCTATATACTAACTCAATCATCAATCCTCATAAACCTGCACCTACCCTTATCCACTGGAAAACGGCTACGTTACAGCCCCGATGGGTCGTATTGCCGCCCTATGCCAAACCACTTGAGGGTTCGCTCGCCCATGTCGGGCGCCTTAATATGCACCAAATAAACACCGCTGGCAACGGGGATGCCTTTATTGTTTTTCAAATCCCACTCGATGGCGGGCGAGATCTGATCGTAAGGCATGTACACTTCGTCACGGATATACTGCCGAATGAACTTCCCATCCAGTGAGTAGATCGTCACGGTACACTTCCCGGGCAGGTTGGTGATCTTTACGGTATTGGTGAACTGTGAAGACTCATATTCTGAGAATCCATAGTACGGGTTTGGCACCATTTTCACCGAATCAAGTGCGTTGTCAATGGCCACTTCCGTCAATGAGGATGGCTCACGACCTTCGATCTTAAAGAGGTATTTCGGGTGACCTGTACGCCATGGCTTGCCGGCAGCGTCGACAGGATTGCTCTCGTCGTACCAGGTTTGGTAAGCATTGTCTACCCGAAGTTTGATGCGTGTATCGTTCGGAATGAGGCCCTCGCTGAGCGGTTTCATCCTGAAGCCTGTTGCCAGTTGAAGCATTCCCGCCCAAGCGATCTTGCCCACTTGCTGCACTTTAAGTGCCGCTGCGCCAAACTCAGGCGTAATACGCTTTCGAAGTTGGTTGCAGGAGTCATAACGGGTGTTCATCACATAGATCCAGTGATGACCGCCCAACACTGCACCGCCCCAATAATTTGGAAGTTCAGGATCAGTGAATTGATCCGTTGGATTCCAAAGCATGTCACGGCCAGTGAAATTCGGGTCGAGCGCGGAGCTAAAGCCGGAGTTCTCACCAAAGAAAATATTGAGTCTCTGACCCGTCTCTACGTCCACGGCATAGCCTGGGAACCAACCCATACCATACACAGGTTGACCCTGGAAACTGGCGGGAATACCCTGGTTGGCAGGTGCAGTGGAAGGATACAATTCACCATCCGGATCAGGCAAACCATCCCCATTGGCATCGTTCTTTCCAACGGAGAGGGAGTAGCGCGTATCGAACATCAAACGGCCCTTGCTGCCATTGTTCTGTGTTCTAACAACGCCTGTATCGCGTGTGAATGCTCTTGCAGCAGTTTCTATCACGACGCAGCGACTCCATTTAGATTTGTCGCTGGTCAGCACGATGTCCACGTTGGGCAATTCACCAAGCTTCTTTTTCCGGTCACCCACAGCTGCCTGATTCAGGCCGTTCGTCCAGGCAGGCGTTATCACGTCGAATTCTGTAGCATCCGTATCCCAGTCCGCCAGCACATACGGTACGAACCAGCCTTCGCCCAGGGTACTCAAGCCTTGTTTTGGATCGAGTATTTCATCTTCCTCCAAGGCGCCCGTTTTCACAAAATTGAAGAATGGATTGCCAAAAATATCGTCAGACCAACCAAATAACCATGCGTCATTTGGATTGGAATACTCCACTTCTGCACCAATACCCCCGTTACTATCATCATCTTTGTTGCCGGGTTCAATGGTTTGGGCAATGGTTATGGAGAATCCATATTCCAAAATGATCTGTTCATTGAGTTTTGCAATGGTCTTTTCCGCTCTGATCAACGCTCCGTCAGGAAGTTTGCGCAATTCCCAACGAGCGGTATCGTCCAATTTTGTGTCCGACAGGTTGCCATCCACAAATTTGAGCTCATACTCACCATCTTTTATCTCAAACGGATTGAATACGGTAACGGTAAGCGGTCCACGGCCCGGCTCGTAAGTCAAGGTACTGTCGAAGTCACTATTGAGCACGCGATTTCGGGTATTTTCGTCCATATCCAGGAAATTACCGCCTGCACCCTGACCTTCCAAACGGGTGATGACCACGCCTTCACCATAAACGGTATTCAGCGATTGATCTACGATGGGTCGCGGTATTACCGTTTTGATCTCGATATTCCGGCGACCTGCCAGGAAGGGGCGTTGCTGCCCGGTCACTGGCTGCGCGAAGGGATCAAGTGGTCCAAAACTGTTGTATGCATACGCGAGCACCGAGAAGTAGTACTTCTTGTGATTGATAAGCCTTTTGTCGTTGCCACTGGCAAATCTATCCTCCGTGATGCTGAACGTATGGCGGATGCCCTTATCGGCTCCATCAACCTGTAGTACAGGATAATATACTTTTTTGTCCGTGGCTGGATCGCGCGTTTCTACCCAGTTGTATAACTTTTTAACGCCATTTTTGATATCCACCTGATACACCAGACGACCTTTTTCAGGGTTGCTGTAATCTTTGGCAGAAACGTTCTCGTCCTTCAACTGATAGATCAGGTAGCCTTCGAACTTGTAGTAAGCCGAATCTCTTACCAATGGATCTGGATGGTCTTTGTAATAGTCCGGAGCAAGGAAGTCCAACTGCTGATAATCTTCATTTTCCTTGTCAAAGTTATTGGACTCGGGATAAGGCTTGTTTGTGAGTACAACCACCACTTCTTTGTTCAATTCGATCCAGTCGGCAGTAGGCGCATCCGGACCATCCAACAATTCAAAACAGTTGTCAAAAAGACCCTGTGCGAGTTTGTCAGCACGGAAGAGGTTCTCCATATCTGGACATGGATATTCAATGTCCGGTACCCAAGGCACACCGATGATCAGTTCGTTTACCGCACCTGGCTTCAGGGTGAATGGGCCTGATGCCTGCAAAGTACGGCGGTCGCCCAAAGGCAGGTTGGCCGTACACATGCTCCAGCCCGTTTGATCGTTTGGTGGCTCGGTGAAACAGTAGCGGACACGTTGTGCCGTAGGATTTCCGGGAGAGTAACCGCTGCCGCCATAAGTAAGCGGAGTGCCATCAGCCCAGGTACCTGTGATGTAGTTGTAATACTGATTCGGAGCAGAAGGGTCTCCCTGACCGCCTCCACCACGATTGTAATACATAAAAGAATTCATGCCCAATTCATATTCCTCGTCTTCTCCCATAGAATCGAGCCTAACTCCCAATGGACCGCGGAAATAGTCTACACCAAGCAATGGAATGTTGGAACCATAAGTAGCAGCGCCACTTGGGCAGGTAGCCCCAGGATTGCCGTCTGTCTGGTCCTGATTGTAGATGTACATCAAACTTTTGGCTGTATCGCAACCAATGTAATCATCTTCGTCACAGCCAAGATCCGGGTCGATCCACATTGCAAAGAACATCGAGTCAATGCGGTCTTTAGCGCGGTTGATCAGCTTGTAACGCTGAAAGGTCATGTCATTCAACTCATCGTTGGTCGTGTAGCCGAATGCCTGCACCTGCACCTCCATCTGAATGGGGTCGCCGGTAGTCTTGGCATGCGCCTGGCCACCACCGTGGTCGTTGTACACCCAATAGATCATCTCGTCAGGATACTTGTCGAGCGGACATCCCCGGATTTCGATAGAAGGGTAGTCGCCCTCGAGCGGCTCATAGGTACCAATGGTCGGGCCTACATCATAGAAGCCTGCAAGGGCCTGGTCGGTAAAAGGCAGGTCAAAGCCCCAAACAGACTGAAAATATTCATTGCCTTTGGAAGGCCAACCTTTAATGTTGCGGGGAATGTCGTTTTCATTAAGATTGCCTTTGGCGATATTGGCCAGGTGCTTGCGGATATCATCACCGGTCACACGGAAGTGACGGTCCCAGTTGGCACAGGTAAATGATTCAGTGACACCCGCCAACGAGATCGGGCCAGGCCAGAAATCGTTTTTGCCGTCGCTGCGATAATCCTGGCAGGCGAGTTTGAGGTTATTACCCGGGTCAATACCACCCAGCCAAACTGCACCTGCAAAAATAGACGACACTTCTGGCTGACCAGAAGCCGGATCCACTTTTGGCACGATATAGCGCCCTCTGCTCAAGTCCCACCAACAGTCGCCACCACCCAGAAGTCGGGCGCGAACGTTGTTGATCGCCTGGTCAATGGCACTCTCAGAGTTGGCGCAAAGGTCACGGTATTGCGCTTTTTTGATGGTTCTCGGAGCATTTTTCCGACCATCCGGCTCACGGGCTTCAAGGCCCCAAGTCCCCAAAGCCAGCAAGGCTATTATCCAAAATCTATTTATACGCATGGTAATTGTGTTTTTAATTTTTAAAAGGGCTAGGGTTTGACCAATTCTATTAAAAAGTCAAACCCTTCCCGGAATTTAGAATATCAAAGAAGCCCCGATGAAAATACGGCGTGGCTGTGCAAAATTGTTTGGGTTGCGCACCAGCCAGGAGTAAGAATCTATGTAGGCTTGTTTGTCCAGACCAATGAGTTCCACTTCGCGAATTTCCGAAAGGCCGTCCGTATAAGAAAGGAAGCCATCATCCGTTGGTGAACCGGTAGCACGGTACACGCTTACCACGTTGAGGCGGTTTAGTACGTTGGCTACACGCAGGTAGACATTGGCCTCCAGCGGAGTCTTGGCTTTTGGATTCAGGCGGAAGGTCTTGTCCACCCGCAAATCCACGTTAAAGCGCCAAGGCAGGCGGCTGCCATTGATGGCGCCTACAGTACCCAGTGCGTCAAAACGGGATGGTCTCAGTTTGGCCGTATATGGGCGGCCCGAAGCTGCATTGATAAGCAGGTTAACGCCAAAGTTTTCCAGGATCTTCTTTCCGTTGATGATCGGACCGGTGTAAGCTTTTCCAGCGTCATAACGATAATCGATCGTGGTGCTCAGGTTGTGGCGCTCATCAAAGTTGAGCGGGAATAAGTAACGGATGTTGCCACGGTTGGTAAGGTTACTTTGTGATTCTGCATCCGAACCGGTACCATCTGCAAACTGCAAGGTATAGGCAATGCGCACTTCCGTATTTTTTGTACGGCGCAGGTCATACTGCCAGGTAAAGCCTTTTACAGTACCAAAGTCTTCGTTGCCATAAGTATCGTAGTTGCCGATAACCGGTACATAAAGAATGGTACGGCGCTGGATCATGTCGCGGAATTCTCGGTAGTAAGCCGAAAATTTGATGGCCGAACGCTTGTTAAGTTCCTGTTGGAAGCCCACTTCATAGTCCACCACGCGCTCCGGACGAAGGTTTGCATTGTTCTTAGTGCCAGGGCGGTAGAAGTAGAAGTAGTTACGAGGCGTTACTTCCCAGTTGCTCGGCGGGCGCTGCACCAAAATGTCATAGTGCGCAAAGAAGTTGGCTTTTTCCGAGATCGGGAACGAGAACGCCAGACGTGGCAACCAGTTCACTTGTGGAGTGTAGTCGTCAAAAGAACCATTTGGATCAAAATCCGGTGTTGTGATATCGTCATTTGGGTTGAGCAGATATGGGTTCACCACACCGCCACCAAAGATGACATTACCGTCGTTGGCCTGGCGACCATCAGGGAAATACCAGGTGTTTTCGTCACGGTAAGCTGTTACTGTTACATCCTGCTCGCTCACGGTGTATACTTTGAAATCATCCTCAATGGTATTCGGACGTTGCTCGCCAGTAGGTACGGTCGCAAAGAAGGTCTTTGCGTCCATTACTTTGTACAGCGAGAACTGGTCCTGCAATACTTTGGTATTCAGGTCAAAGCGCTCTACACGCACACCAAGGCTGAAGATCATTTTGTTGAACGTGAACTTATCCTTCAACCAGGCAGCCTGGTACAGCGGGCGCAATGGCGCATTGGGAAAGTTACGGACGTTGTCGATATCCCGGCTGGTAAAGAAGTCGTTGAATGTAATGCCGTCTCCGGTCTTATCGCCTTTGTAATCATAGCCATAATAGCTAACGAGACCCTGGTCCATCAGCTCCCGTGGCGCAAACATCGAAATATCCAACTGACTTGGGTCCAGCGCATTTACGTTCACCCACTCATTGAGCGGCAAGCCGAGCGATTTGCGGATCTCACGATAAAACCGGTTCTCCGGCAGATCTACCGTTGCATACGGGTGCAATGGAACATCAATGCCGGGAGGGTCAAAAAATTTATACCCAATGGTATCGGTTTTATCCAGGCCATTGAAATGGATATTGGCGTATTGATTGGCCCAGAGATACAGTTGGTTTGGGTTTACACGATAATATCGATTGGTGCGCTGTTCATTGAGCAGACCGAACTGGATGTTGTGCGTACCACTGTTACCCAATCTTAAGTCAAAACTTACAGTAGCATTGAGGGTTGCAATGTCATTCTCATTCTTCTCATAACGGTTGTAGGACATGCCGATATTGGAGTACATCCCATCCCAGACATCGTCAAACACCTGAGTGAACTCACCATTTCTTGCGAAGTAGGTCAAAAGGGCAGGAAACTGCGACGTGCGAATGGTTTCTTCATCTTTGATCGCAAATTCATTGTAATTTTCAAGCACCGGGTTTTGAGTTCCTGGCTCATAGCCTACAAAAAGGTCATTATAGCCTACGTTTTCCCAGACACCAAGATCATTGGGTTCGGCGATCGCGTCTTGTTCCGTGTAGAATTTACCGATGTAGCCATAGTCAAACAGACGGTCTTCGTGGCGTTTGTCGTAGGTCTTGAACAGACTGCGTTCAAAAGCAAACTGCAAAGTGTAGTTGGCGTTGCTGATGGCAACACGCTTGCTGCTTGCCGCATCCTGGCTTGGCTCAGAATTGCCAAGACGGTGACGGAAACGGAAATTTCCGCGGTAGGTATTTCTGTACTCAGTAGGGTTGTTCTGTGCGTTCAGGATGGACCAGGTAGGCCGACCCGTTTCGTCGCCGCCATCCACCAGATTACGGCCATCTGTGAAAGTTCCCGTTAAGCTGACGTCAATATTATTGGAAAGGCGCAGGTCGATCTTTCCGTTGAGGTCAAGGTTGGTAGCTGCCTGAAAAGGCCGTGCTTCCAATGCATCGACATCTTTGTTGGTGAGGTAGGATGCACTGCTGATAAAATTGGGGCCCAAACGGCGCATTGGGTGCTGTTCGAGTTCGTCCAGCACACTTTGTTTCGCCCGGTAAACCGGCAATGCTGCGGGATCATCTTCGTCGCGGGTCAGGTATTGACCTGAAAGCCTGAAACCCAATACTGTACGGCTTTTGCCGTCGGGCAATTTTTTCCTGATCAGCGGACCACTGACGTTGGCAGTAGCCAGCAGATAGCCAAAAGCATCCAGGCCTTTCGAGTTTTCAACGTCGATACCGCCGTGAAATTCGCCTGCCGGACCTTTAGTAGTACCAGACACGATACCACCGGTCACGTCGCCGATTTCAGCGCCCAGGCCGCTGGTAATTACCTGCAACTGCTCCAGATCCTGTACCGGCGGAATACCACCTGAAACCCGGATACCGTCAATGTAGTAGTCGGTACCGTTGGCGCGCGCGCCCTTGATGTTCACGTCCCCACCATCGATCGAGGAGGCGCCCACTGTGGTCGCCACGATGGTGTTCACACTACGGGTTGGAAGATTTTTGATCTGATCGGAGGTCAGCGTTTGACCACTCGATGTTTGGTCTTGCTGGATAAGCGGGACTTTGTAGCCAACTATTTCGATTTCATCCAGCAATGTAGAACTAGACATTACCACATTTTGTGTTGTGATCTGTCCTCCAAGCACCCGGATCCCCGTGATACGTTGGGTTTGAGAACCAGTAAAGGCGAATTCTACATCGTAGGTTCCCGGATCAAGTGGAATACGGTAGTCGCCGTTGTAATCCGTGATAGAGCCACGCACGAAATCTGTGCCCCTTGAGACTTTCACGGTCGCCCCTATCAGTGCTTCTTTGCCATCGGTTATATTGCCCGTCAACACCGTTGACTGAGCATATGCGACGGCAGCACCTAGCAGGAGCATCGCAAATGTTAATAGTAAAGAACGTACCATAAAACAGAGATTGAAAAATTTACTTGTTAGGTTTGACGATTATTTTATCCAAAAGAACTTCTGCCAGTCGCCGCTTCGATTCATGTGTCCAGCCAGCCACATGGGGCGAAAGAACTACGTTTTCGAAAAGATGCAAGCGCTTATAAAGCACATTTTCATTTTTTGTGAATGTGGGAGGCTTCTCGTTCTCAAACACATCCAGGCAGGCTCCTCCAACTTGTCCTGATTCCAAAGCCTCCACCAGATCTTTTGTTTGCACACATTTCCCCCGGGCCGTATTGATCAACACAAAACCTTTTTTACAATTCTGGAAAAACCGTGCATCTGCATACGCCCGGGTCTCCTCTGTCAGTGGCAAATGTAAACTTATGATGTCTGCCCGTTCCTGAATTTCCTCCAAACTTACTTCCTGCACCCAGGACATTTCTTCTGAAAATCCATTTGCCTTGTATTTATCAAAAGCCAAAACCTCCATTTCCATTCCTGCCAATTTTCGGGCGAATTGACTGCCTGTATGCCCAAAACCTATGATACCCAGCACTTTACCTTTTAGTTCCCAGCCCCGGTTTGCCTCTCGCCGCCAAATGTTCTGGCGCAGTTCCCGGTCGGCGCGGAGGAGATTGTTTGCCAAAACGAGCAGCATCCCCAGGGCTTGTTCTGCTACTGCATTTCGGTTTCCTTCCGGGCTGCTCCAAACATGCACTCCTCGTTTTGCTGCATATTCTCGATCCACAATTTCCATCCCTGAGCCTAATCGAGCCACAAAACGCAATTTCACCGCCGCATCTATAAAGTCCCGGTTCACTAAAATCTTGCTGTTGATCACCAGCCCTTCGTAGTCTGCAATGATTTCGCGCGTTTTTTCCGGGGTGATGTCTGGCAAGTAATCGCAACGCCAACCCTTTTGTTCAAGCCCCTCTTTTAAGATCGGGTGGCAATCGTCTGTAATTAGCACGCTTCCCATTTCGAGGTTACATTTAACAAGGTCGAAAATAGACCCCCTCATTATAGTGTTTTCGGCGGAATGTGTGAATGGCAACTCTGGAAGGGCGAACGATACGCCCCGGTTCGTAAAAGAAGTTGGCATTTCCGCTTTATCTGCGGAAATTTGCACCCTCCAAGTTTCTTCCATCAACTTCAGCCTTTCGCCCGACAAGCGGCAAAGATATTCAGACAAGTATATGAAGCACATCTTTTTTTCAATTCTGACAGTATTGGCTTTTTGTCATTGTCAAACCCCCGCTCCTACACCCAAAAACATCCTCAACTGCTATGCGCGTTTTGATGCAGCTGGCCGAATGGTTAAAGCCGAGGCTACTCTGATGGACAGCGCTACCCGGAAAATCATCGAAATACCGGGAGGACTGCGTTTCCAATCTACCGAAATGAAGATCCGGCCAGTGCAGGGCATCACCTATACAGCAGAGTTCCCGGCTGCGTACACCGCCGAGCAGGTCTTTGAATGGAAAAATAAAAAAGGAGAAAAGGGCGAATTCAAACTCGGCATCCCGTCTATTGATTCTTTTTATTTTGACACCAAGGTACTTTCGGTCACCAATCCGGCCATCCTCCAATGGATCGGAAAGCCGCTTGGCAAAGGGGAAACGCTCGTTTTTATCTGGGAAAATTCCGCTGAAGGACGGACTCAACCAATGGAGGTCAGCACGACACTGGGTGCGCCACTCATCGAAATTCCGGCAGCCAAACTGGCGCAGATAGGTCCCGGCAATTGGTCCCTCTATCTGGTGCGAAAACGCATGGCGAGGGCTGAAGTCACCGATTTTTGGGTAGAAAGCACGTCGGAGTACTATACCCGGCCGATTTCTGTGCGGGTTGAGGAGTGAGGGTCAGGGCAAACGCATGAAATTTTAAACGTAGTAATAGCTGCAGAGTCCCGAAGAAATCGGGATCTGTAGAAAATGATTCACGCAAGATTATCGGAGGTGCAGAGCACCGAAACAACCCGTCGCGTGTTACGGTGCTCTGCACCTCCAATATTATTTTTGCCATTTTTCTACAGATCCCGATTTCTTCGGGACTCTGCGGCTTTTTAATACAAACATACCTGCGTCTGCCCTGGGGGGTGAGGGGGTTGAGCATGTTGAGATTGTAAGTGCAAAATCTCAACTCCCTCAACATTCTCAACCCCCTTATTGCTTCTTCTTTTTCTCGCTGATCGACTCTGTACTAAAGCTGACCTCTAACTCCCAATTGGCCCGGAGTGGATCAAGTTTTTTATTGAAAATTCGCTCTGGCTGACGTTGGGTCGTAAAATCTCCGGTATCCCAGCGGCCATTTTGGTTAAGGTCTTCTATCAGTCGGGCGTTGTATGCAGCCACTTGCAACTGATTGAAAACCAGTTTTTTACTGGTAGATTCAGCAATGAACGACCTTTCTTCTTCCAGGGTGGCGCCGTTGAGTAATTGAAGCACATAGCCTGTTCCTGGCCGGATTTTCTCCAGGGTCAATGCCAAAGTACCCAGCTGTTTATCCGTGGGCACGTTAAAATTACGGATCAGTGTGTCAGCGTTGGGCGTTCCCCAAAAGTCTGTGAGTGCGCCGGGCAGCAGCATGAGGGTATAGGTCTTGCCCTGTTTCCAATCAAAAGCAACCGAGAACCGGCGTGTACTGGTAGAATCAGATCTTACCGTGAAAGCTGTCAATCGACTGGAGTCCACTGTGAGGAACCAGCGGGCTGTATCATAAGCTACGATGGGGACATTGAACGGCAGCCTGGCGGGTAAAATGGGCGATTGAACGATCGTTTTAACCGCATTCGGCTTCGGTGGAGCACCGATCGTTTTGCCTCGTCCAGTCTTAGTGGCGGGCGGTGCGTCATCCCCAAAAATAATGGGATGGCTGGTCAGAAATGCACTGCGCGAAAGTTTTTTGACCACGATGGTATCGAATTTCGAGCCAGCGCCCTGTAAAACGGAGTCCTGATTCCGCAACGCTGTGGCCGAAAAAAGCAAGGCCCAGGCGCTATCAACGCTGGGCAAATCGTACCAAAGTATCAGTGAATCGGACGTTTTTTCAAGCAACGTTCTCAATCCAGGCGGTGCAATGGTTTGGGTTTCAAAATCATTGAGCGGAACACTGAATCCCAGTTTTACCATACCGTATCGATTTGTATTCTGCCCTACCAACCGAAATTTTGGCTGGTTTTTAAACAACTTTAAATTGACCGAACCGCGCAACGAATCAGTCAGCACCAGTGCGGAATCCAGCATAGCGATGCGCTCAGCCTCGCCGTCCCATTTCAAATTATTGTCAATTTCTTCTATCGCCACCACGCGAAAAGTACCCGATCGGAGGTTCTTAAATTCGTACTGACCAGTCTTATCCGTTCTTGAAAAATAGTAAGGCCGCTCTTTGCGCACCGCACTGTCTGCAAAATTTTCGTAAAGCATTACGGATACGTTTTCAACAGGTTCTCCCGAAAAAGCATCGTTTATCACCCCTCTAAAAGAAAGACTGTCAATAAAATCACCTGTGGAAAACACAAAGCGGAGATCTTTTGCAGGATTGCCCTCATGGAGGTCTTTGACGGCAGTTCCAAAGTTCAGGGTGTAAGTAGTATTCGGACGAAACACCTCGTCTTTGTCGAAATTGACCACCACAGTCCTGCCCTTCAGCAGCACTTCATATCGCTCGGCAAGTGGTGGCGACACCACGATCTGCGTGCCAACATCAGAGAGCACCACCCATTCATCAAACTTAAGCTGGATGCGCTTCTTATCAAAACGGGTGGAAAAATTGGGCGTGCTCGCCAGGGTATCAATTCCTGGTGGTTTGGTGTCTTTGGGACCGCCGGCCGGGGCGCCCTGGCGGGCACAAGCGGCGAGACACATTATTAGAATGATGAATGATGAATGATGAATGATGAATTTCACCCTGGGTAGATATTGCATGTTGCGGCAAAATTACAACAACGATGGCGGTGAATGTGTCGCGGCTTTCAAAGTCATTTACCTTCGCGCCGTGAAAATCATCCTACTTGGCACTGGCACATCACAGGGTGTACCCGTCATCGGCTGCGATTGTCCGGTGTGTACCTCCACCGACCCTTTGGACAACCGACTTCGTTCGGCTGCACTGGTGACCGATGGCCATACCAATGTGCTCATTGACGCCGGTCCGGATTTCCGCCAACAGATGCTCCGTTATCGCGTAAAGCACCTTGATGCCATTCTGCTGACGCATGAACACAACGATCACGTGATCGGGCTGGACGATATCCGGCCATTCAATCACCGCTCCGGCGAGGCAATGGCGGTGTACACCTTGCCCCGGGTGGCCGGAGAAGTACGACGCCGCTTCGAATATGTTTTTACCGAATACATCCCCGGATTACCCCGCATTGAACTGGTTCCGATTGACAAAGACACGCGCTTACAATTTGGCAATATTGCCATTCAATCGCTCGAAGTAATGCACGGACGATTGCCTATTTTGGGTTTCAGGATCGGGGATCTGGCCTATTTGACGGACGTAAAAACCATTTCAGATGCGGAAATGAAAAAACTGGAAGGCGTTAAATACCTGGTTGTCGCTTCATTGCACCGAATGGCACACCCCACGCACATGAATCTTGAAGAAAGCCTTGCTTTTGTGCAAAAACTTGGGCCTGAACGCGCCTGGCTCATGCATGTGAGCCACCAGATGGGGCTGGCAGCAGAGGTAAATCCCAAGTTGCCGTCCAATGTGAGACTGGCGTATGATGGACAGGAGATCGAATGGTAACGGGAAGAAGATCAGGCTGCCTTGGCCCTAATGGAGATTTCTATATTGAAATCCATGAGAAGATTAGCAAGTTCTGAAGAGAGCTGCTTTTTCATTTTAAGCCAGCTTTTCAATGAAAGGTCATCTTTACCACCTTGGTCTTGGTGAAGCTGAATTAGATTGTTAATGCGCCCAATGCGCTGAAGAACATCTTGAATGGCTTCAAATGAATAATCAAAATTGTTTTGAGCAGATTCCATATTCAAAAGTTGAGTTGGACAAAGCCCTTTTTTAACATTTTACCAGTTTTCCTATTTCGACGTGTAGTGGAAAACAGAAAATTCCATTCTGCACGATCCATGTTGTACAAATTGTGCAACGAATGTTCCTCTGGATAAATAATGACAAAATAGCAATCCAAAGTATTGGACTTAAAAAGGTTTGGAGATAACTTTTCTTCTATAAAGGGCAAATTTTGATAGTTAAGAAAAGTCACCACATCAATGTCTTTTGGAAAGGTTTTTTGTGTAACAAAACTACCGTTGATCCATTGAAAAAAATTACTTAGATCTAATTCCCTCAACGTGCGCAAAAAGACTAAGTATTCTTCGAATAGATTTTCACGATGGGTATTTGTTGCAAAAGTTTCCTTGACTGTTTCCAAGTCTGTTCTGATTGGCTCAAAGGGTGTTAAAAAACCATTTTCATCAAAAAGCATCATTTCGAAGAGGGTTGTTTGGCGGTCAAATTTACGGATAATTGTAATTGAACATTAGAAACAGGCATGTTTAAGTGATAATTTTGAAAAAACACTGATATTTAACGGTTTACTAATTAAAATATGACCCTCACCGCCCATCTCGTCGACCTGCACCAACGCCGCATCTACCCAGCCGAGATCACGCTGGGAAACGGACGAATCAGCCAGATTCGGGAAGTTGCCAGTGTACCCGAAAATTCAGGTTTTATCCTCCCTGGTTTCGTGGATGCCCACGTCCACATTGAAAGCAGCATGTTGCCGCCTACCGAATTCGCCCGAATGGCGGTGGTACATGGCACGGTCGCCACGGTGTCTGACCCACACGAGATCGCAAATGTGCTTGGAAATGAAGGTGTTGCGTTTATGCTTGAGGATGCCGCGCGTTCACCCCTGAAGTTTTGCTTTGGCGCGCCTTCCTGTGTGCCAGCCACTTCATTTGAAACTTCCGGGGCGATTCTGAACGCTGCCGACGTAGAAAAACTCCTCCAAAACCCCGCCATTGGCTACCTCTCCGAAATGATGAACTTCCCGGGAGTGCTGCACGAAGACCCGATGGTAATGGCAAAAATTGCTGCTGCACAAAGGCTTGGAAAACCGGTGGACGGCCATGCGCCCGGCCTGCGCGGCGAGGATGCCCGGCGTTATTTCGCAGCAGGTATTTCGACAGATCACGAATGCTTTACCTACGAAGAAGGCCGGGAAAAAGCCCAACTCGGCGTGAAAATCCTCGTCCGGGAAGGCAGCGCGGCTCGGAATTTTGAAGCGCTTTGGCCGCTGCTGAAAGAATTCCCGAAGCAGGTCATGTTCTGCTCTGACGATAAACACCCGGACGATCTGGTGCAGGGCCACATCAACCAGCTTGCATCCCGCGCCCTGGCCCACGGCTGTGATTTGTTCGATACTTTGCGAGCGGCTTGTATTCATCCGGTGGAACATTACCGGCTACCTGTAGGATTGCTGCGCGAGGGCGATCCTGCGGATTTTGTTCGGGTGGCTGATCTCTTGAATTTCAAGGTTTTGGAGACTTGGATTGACGGGGAAAAAGTAGCCGAAAATGGCAAGACTTTACTTCCGCGTTTGTCGGTGGATGCGCCCAATCAGTTTTTGGCAAAACCCCGACAAGCGATTGATTTTCAATTAATAACAAAACTTCCCGAAAGTTTAGAACTTTCGGGAAGCTCCATAAACTGCCGCGTTATCAAAGTCTTCGACGGTGAAATTGTTACCGGTGAAGACGAGGTATTGACCGAGGTTGTCGACGGACATTACCTTCCTGACCCTTCGCAAGACCTGCTTTACATCGCTGTCCTGAACCGCTATGCGCCCGATGCAAAACCAGCCATCGGATTTGTTCGAGGTTTTGGTTTGAAGCGCGGCGCTTTGGCCAGCAGCGTGGCCCACGACTCCCATAATATTGTCGCCGTGGGCGCTTCTGATGCGGCTTTGGCTGAGGCTATAAATGCCGTGATAGCCGCCAAAGGAGGCATTGCTGCCACCGATGGCGCAGGCGATGTGCACACACTCCCGCTCCCCATAGCCGGCCTGATGAGCCAAAGCGATGGCTGGGAATTGGCTACAGCTTATTCCCAACTCGACCGCTGGGTCAAATCGGCATTGGGCTGCGGTTTGCGGGCCCCGTTCATGTCGCTCTCCTTCCTCGCCCTGCCCGTGATCCCGAAGTTGAAAATGACGGATCGGGGCTTGTTTGATGTGGAAAGGTTTGGGTTTGTGGGGGTGGAGAAGGGGGAAGGGTGAGGGTTTATTTCAAAAAAACTTTACCTAGCCCAATTCGTTCGCCATTTTTGTTAAGTTCAAGGGTATACAGCCCCGGGACAATATCAGCCACTGAAACATACGCCGGAGCACTATTTAATGTTTGATGTGTAATTACCCTGCCACACAAGTCTCGCAAAATAACGGTAATAGGCATTTCGCTTTTTTCACTGTCCCAATTTATCCAAAAACCGCCCTCTGCAGGGTTTGGGAAGACTTCCAATGCATAATCCCGAGCTTGGGCCTGACTCGTGCTTACGGTTGTCTCAAGTGTCTTGAAATGGCCGTCGCCATCAGTGCAGACCCAAAGGCGTTGATTGGAATCAAAAGCAAGTTCAACAATCCCGGTGAAACTCGTTGAAGGAATATCGAGCAAAGCCGACCAGGTGCTGCCATTGTCTTTTGTTACGAAGATCCGTTTCGAGTTAATATCCCCAATATATATATCACCTGCCGTATTTATTTCTAAAACCAATACGTCAAGGGGTGCTGTACTTTTTTTCCATGAATCGCCATTGTCTTCTGAAATGTAAAAGGTTGCACCATAATTGGCTACAATTTTCCCATTCGGCGCTATTTGAACCTTCTCAATTAGATTGTAGAGGGGATTTAGTGCGACAATTTGCCATGAATCCCCATTATCGTCTGAGCGAACCAAATTAGAGCCCGGCCCATTGGGGTTTAATGCAATGCCATAAAAAGTGCCACTCGGATGGAAAGCAATGGGTTGGTAGGAGAATCGGATATTGGGATTCATCGCTTGCCATGTTTGCCCCTGATCAGAAGATCGAACGAAATTAGTATCACGGACCATGAACAGATCTCCCGTTTGTGGATGCACGGCCACACGAGCAAAATTACCCAAAGAAGAATCCGGCGAAATGTTTTGAAACGTCTCTCCATCATCGGTCGAACGCTGCAAAAGATAAGGCCGCATCACATACAGGTCTCCATTGGGAGCAATTTCCAGATTGTAAACGCTGAACTCAAATGATTTGGTAGCACTATCTGGCAAAACTATCTGCCAATGCTCGCCTGTATCCATTGAACGCCACACGCCTGAAGAAGAAAGCCCAAAAGCCTTATCCGAGCCTTTAAATGTCCAGTCATGGACCCAAGCATTCTCAACGCCGTATCCACTAAACTTCCAAGTCTTGCCCAAATCAATTGATCGCGCGATATTGCCATCGTAGCTCCGTCCTCTGAGCAAGAGGTTGCCAGGTAGTACTCTGGTTGAAAAACTGAAAAAGACATTCCCTTCATAGGCCTGCCAGGTATTGCCGCCATCATCGGAAATCCGACTTTTGTAATAATCACTTACAATGATACTTCCAGAGGAAGTCACTACGAAATCCTCTTCCTGGGGAGAAATTATATCTGGTGAAAGGAGGATAGGAGAAGCGCTTCCAATACTGGTTTTAAATACCATTTGGGAAAAATGTTTGCAGGAGAAAATATACTCACTATTGCCCAAAGCGGCCAGATTAGCAATAGGTCCGGCGCCCGGGAGCGAATCCCAGGTACTTCCGTTGTTTTGAGAAATCAGAAAGTAGTTTCCTGAAAAGGAGTCGTAACAATCATCGGGTGATGCCACCAAAGTTCCATCAGGAAGCCAGCCCAATTCACGAATTTCGGCATTCCAACCCCAGGGATTAGGGTTCAGGTAAAGGGTATCCCAGATCAGGTCATCGTACGTTCGAAGGATTGAACCCTCCACTGATACCAGGAATCCTCCATCGGCTGCTTCGGTAAAAGCAGAAGAATAGTATGGATTGGATACTTTATCCCAGGTATCGCCAAGGTTGGCCGAGCGATAAATCGTGACCCAATCTGTCCCCACACAATACAAGGTGCCGTTATAACCGACTTCCAATCTTCTGATCTCCAAACCGGTAACAGGCCCTTTGATTTCTTCCCAGGAAAGACCGACGTCAACAGAACGGTAAGTGCGATCCTTATAATCCGTTGCATAAAAAACACCTTGAGCGGAATATTTCAGGGTTTCAATGTTTAGCCCATTGGGCCCGGAAGCACGTTCCCAGAAGGATTGGGCAAAAAGTGAAACGCAAAAAAATAGGGCGAAAAGCAGGGTAAAAGACTTCTTCATAAATCATTATGGGTTGGGTGTAAATTTGAAAGAATAAAAATATCTGTCTACCGCTTATTATACAGCAAAGCGGATAGACAGATAAAAATAATAGCTTTTAATCTTGCAGACCCAAATGATTTGGTTTACGCCAGATTGCGACAAAAAATGACTTGATTTACCTATTTGTCGCTAGAGGGCGCCGGACAGGTAGACATGCCCACCAACCTGTAAAGCGGGCAAAAACCCACCAGACTGGTCAGCGCAAAAATGGCGGCTACGACCAGTGCCACGATGCCCATCGTGCCTGTGAGGGTTCCGTTGGAATAGAGAAAAACAGCAATGGCCGCAATGATCAGGCGGATGATCCGGTCGGCAGTACCCATGTTCTTGTTCATAATTGAGACAATTTTATTTTGATGAAAAATGGTTGACCAACCAGACAATGAGCGCAATTAAGCCCATGCAAAGGCTGCAGGCTACTGCAAATTTAAGCAAAAAAGGCCTCTTTTTCATCGTCTGGCTGATTTTGCATCAAAAATACCCCAATTGAGCGCAAGGCCAATGCGATCTGGATCACATTCACAAAATTATTTCTATTACCCCACGGGCATGGTTGCTGCACCAGCCAATCCACCAGATCACTTTGGTCAAATCAGGGAATGCTTTTCTCAGCGTTTGTAAATTCGGATGTCCGGGTTCGGGCGTAATAGGCTGGCCGTTCATTGTTGGCACAAGATGCCCAAAATTCACCCACACACTAAGCGTTGCTGTGGTAATTTTGCAGCGTGACTTACACCCTCTCCGACATCCAACAAATCCTCCAGGCAGGATGGCTGCAAAAAACAGAAGCCGATCCAACCTTGGAGCATTTGCTTTTTGACAGCCGTTCGATGGCAGCGCCTGCGGTATCCCTGTTTTTCGCGCTGCCGGGTAAACACCGTGATGGCCACCGGTTCATTCCCGAATTGTACGCTCAAGGGGTTCGGCAATTTGTGGTGAGCCAAATGGTGGACACCCAAAAATTACCCGAAGCGAATATCCTGAAAGTTGAAAATACGCTGGATGCACTTCAAGCTCTAGCTGCTTTCCATCGCGCCCGATTCAAGATCCCCGTCATTGGTATAACAGGCAGCAACGGCAAAACCGTCGTAAAAGAATGGCTCGCGCAACTTCTTTCGCCGGATTTCGACCTGGTAAGGAGTCCCAAAAGCTACAATTCCCAGATCGGCGTTCCCCTTTCTGTGTGGCAAATGCAGCCGCGGAATACACTGGCGATTTTTGAAGCGGGCATTTCGCAGCCCGGTGAAATGGAGCGCCTGGAAAAGATCATCCGTCCTACCATCGGCGTTTTTACTAATCTTGGCCCTGCTCACCAGGAGGGATTTTCTTCCGATGCTGAGAAGTTGGCGGAAAAAATGCGGCTGTTTGAACGGGCAGATACGCTTGTGTGCGAGGCACGCTGGGCTCCGAAAAAAACAGCCACCCAATTTTTCACCTGGTCAAAAAACGGCGAAGCGGCTGACCTCAAAGTCCTTAAAATTGAAAATAATAAGACCGGAGGGGTTAAAATCTGGGCGGAAATTCCGGAGGTTCGGGGTCGTAAGACCCTCGAACGGCAGCAGCTCCTCTCCCCTGAAACAATAATCGGGGCGGAGCAAAAATCGGAAATCGGAAATCGGAAATCGGAAATCGCAATTCCCTTCTCCGATCCTGCCAGTATCGAAAACGCGCTCCATTGTTGGGCCGTTATGCTTTTGCTTGGCATCCCGCAAGAAGAAATTGAACAGCGCATGCTTCGCCTTGAAGCCGTAGAAATGCGCCTCGAAGTAAAAGCCGCCATTCACGGATGTACGCTTATCAATGACGCCTACAGCAATGACCTGGCCTCGCTTCGGCTGGCCCTGCAGTTTGCAAGACAACAGGCCGGTACTGGAAAACTCACCCTCATTCTTTCGGACATTCTCCAAAGTGGCCAGCCGGGTGAAAAACTGTGGAAGGTGGTAGCAGAGGCTGTTCGGACACAGAAAGTGGCGCGTATTTTCGGGATCGGTACAGAAATTGCGGCGATCCGGGCAAATCTTCCTGCTACCATGGAGACCGTTTTTTATCCTGACACGGAAGCTTTTTTAGAAAAGATAGCAGAACATGATTTCCAGGAAGAAACGATTTTGCTAAAAGGTGCGCGGGCCTTTACTTTTGAGCGAATTGCCCGGCGATTGGAGCAAAAAGCGCACAAAACGGTACTGGAAGTGAATCTTTCCGCCCTTGCACACAACCTCAAAACCTACCAGCGTCTGCTTCAGCCAGGTGCAAAAATGATGGTGATGGTGAAAGCGGAGGGCTATGGCGCCGGCTCGGCACAGGTTGCAAAATTGCTGGAATTCCATCAGGTGGACTACCTCGGCGTGGCTTATGCGGATGAGGGCATCGCGCTTCGCCAATCCGGGGTCAATTTACCCATTTTGGTGCTGAATCCTGAACCTGCCAGTTTCGATGTGTTGTGGCGGTTTCGGTTAGAACCAGAGGTGTACAGTCTGCCCATGCTCGACGAAATTGCGGCGTTTGCCAGCGCCGGAAAACCGCTGGGCATTCACCTGAAACTGGACACAGGGATGCATCGTTTGGGTTTTGAACCTGCTGACATTCCCGTATTGGTGGAAAAACTGCGTGAATTTCCAAGTTTGCACGTGGTCACTGTTTTTTCCCATCTTGCGGCCAGCGACGCTGCTCAGCACGATGATTTTACCCGAAGACAAGCGGCAGTTTTTTCTGAAATGTTTGGCCAGATCAGCAATGCATTGGGCTACAAGCCATTGCGCCACATCTGCAATACGGGTGGCATTGAGCATTGGCCGGAGTTCCACTTTGACATGGTGCGATTGGGCATCGGATTGTATGGCATTGGTGGTAAAAAAATAAGCAGTCAACTTCAAACCGTGAATTCACTAAAAGCCACGATCAGCCAGATCAAAACCATAGCGCCAGGCGAAACGGTAGGCTACAACCGCAACAGCGGGCCGCTTACTACCTCCAAACGCATTGCTACGATCAGCATCGGATATGCCGATGGGTTGCTGCGGCTGGCAGGAGGCGGGCGATTTTCGGCCTTGCTGCGTGGTCAGCGGGCGCCCACCATCGGGAATATCTGCATGGATATGACCATGTTAGATGTCACACAGATCCCGGATGCACAAGTAGGCGATGACGTCACCATTTTTGGAGAAAACGCACCCGTTCAGGATCTTGCCGAATGCCTGCAAACCATTCCATACGAGGTATTTACGAATGTTTCGGAGCGGGTGAAACGGGTTTATTGGCAGGAATGATAAAATGACACAATGACAAACATCTCATCACTCTACTCCATTTTTCAACACCACCCCGTGGTAAGCACCGATACCCGGCAATTGCCGCGCGGCTGTATTTTTTTTGCCCTGAAAGGGGACTATTTTGACGGCAATAAATTTGCGGCACAGGCCCTCGAAAACGGAGCGGCTTACGCGGTGATTGACGACCCAAGCTGCCAGACCAACAAGCGTTTGCTACTCGTGCCAGATGTGTTGAAAGCCATGCAACAATTGGCCAATCACCATCGCCGCCAATTCGATATTCCCGTTATCGGCATCGCCGGATCGAACGGAAAAACAACCACCAAAGAGTTGGTTTCGAGCGTTTTATCGGGCCATTATCCCTGCCATTTTACGAGTGGGAATTTGAATAATCACATCGGTGTGCCACTTACTCTATTGTCGATGCCGCGTGGTACAGAGGTTGCGATCATTGAAATGGGGACCAATCAACCAGGCGATATCGAGGAACTTTGTCACATTGCGCAACCGACACACGGGTTGCTCACCAATATTGGAAAGGAGCATCTGGAAGGCTTTGGCAGCATCGCCGGGGTAAAAAAAGCGGAGGGTGAATTGTTTGATTATTTAGCTAAAAACCATGGCTGCGCTTTCGTGAATCTATCAGAAAAATACCTTCCGGCGATGTCCAAAAAGGTTCCCATGCGCGTAGGGTATCATCGCACCGAAGCACTGCGGACCAATCCTGGCGTCATCGAAGTCCAGATGCTGGCGGATATGCCTTTTGTGCAGGCGGCTTTCCTATCCGATGATGGACCGAGGATGGAAGTGACCACCAAACTTTTTGGAAACCACAATTTTCAAAATGTAATGACGGCCATTGCCCTGGGGGTTTATTTCAAAGTACCCGCTGGAAAAATCAAGGAAGCTTTGGAAAGTTATACCCCCTCCAACAACCGTTCTCAATTGATTCAGCGCAACGGAGCGACCATTTTACTGGATGCTTACAACGCCAATCCTTCCAGTATGCAACCAGCGCTCCAGAGCCTTTGTGCCATGCCTGCAGCGCGTCGCATTGCTATTTTGGGCGACATGCTTGAACTTGGCGATGACAGTCAAAAAGAGCACGAAGCCCTGCTCCGCTTTGCTGCACGACTCAAGATCAACCAGATCGTTTTGGTGGGAAAAGAATTTGGGAAAACCCCGTTTTCTACATTCGGGGCGCTGCATTTTGCGGACAATCTGGCGGCCAAGCAATGGTTTGATGCGCAGGATTTTCAGGGTTCGGCCATCCTGATCAAGGGTTCCAGGGGAATTCAATTGGAAAAAGTGCTGGAATAATCAGGGGCTGAAGGCGATCTAACTCCTTCAGCCCCTGCGATTTATCTTACCTTACAATGCTTACCGCTGTAATGTCACATCTCCGGTAAACAGCTCTTCTTTTCCATCCGCAAACAGCACGGTTGCCTGCCAGATGAACACTGCCGGGTTCAAGTTTTGACCTTTAAAGGTTCCGTCCCAGCCAATGTTCGTGTCGATGGGTGAAAAATCTTTCCGTTCAAACACCTGTTCTCCCCAGCGCGAATACACCTGCAGGGATTTTATCCGTTCCACCGACACCGGGTCGGCAAAGATGGTAAACTCATCGTTGGTGCCGTCCTCGTTTGGTGAAAAGATATTGGGGGCGTAGATCTTACGCGTCTTGTCGACCGTGAGCAACAGGCTGCCCCGGGCCTCGCAACCTGCCTTCGATATTACCAATAATTGATAGTTTGTTGTGTTATCCGGCATAGCCCCCGTATTCAAACACGTATCGCACTCCAAGCCTGTTGAAGGGGTCCAATTGATGGAAGCGATGTCGGAAGGAGGAATATTCACCGTCGCATCGATCTGGTAATTTTCTCCGAGGCCAATCTCAGCTGTTGGCACGAGTGAAATTACCACCAGATCAGGCGCTTCCACGACCACAACCGTTGTTGCATTACAGCCATTTCCACCTTGGACTTCCACGGTGTAGGTACCCGGGGCAAGGTTAGTAAACTGATTTTGTACACTCGGCAGACTGTTGTTCAGACTGTACAAAATTGGGTCCGACAAACCAGTCACGGAATCAATATGCACCGTACCCTGCAATTCCTGGCAGGTAGGCTGCTGTACGGAAGCAAAAGCCACCGGAACCTCCGGATCGATCGTTACGGCATCTGTATCGGTACAGCCATTGGCCGGATTGGTCACGAGCAATTGGTACGTTCCTGCTTCGTCAATCAGCGGGTTGGCAGTCATAGCGCCTGAGACAAAATGGCCATCCTGGGTGGTCCAGGAATAGGTCAGGTTTGGCGCACCCGAACCACTGCCATTGAGGCCGGCGGTTTCGCCCGCACAATCCACGGTAAAAGGAGCGCCCGCATTTGCGGTTGGCGGGGCTATATCGGCAGTGACGTTCACTGGAATACCGTTTGCACAGTTATTGGCCGGGTTCAGGCCGAGCAGGTAATACGTGCCCGCGGTGGAAACCGGAAATGTTGTTCCACTGCCCAAAATCGTGGTATCCGTTCCAATAATGGTTGCCCAGCTGAACTGAACTCCACCCACAGTCGAACTACCCGTCAGTGTTTGCAAAGGGTTAGAACAGGTCAACAGTGCAGGATTTGCGACGGAGAGGGTCGGTGGGTTCAGATTTTGAGTGATGGTAATACTGGCTGTTGCTGTACAGAAGGTCACGTCGTCCGATACCACCAACACATATTGGCCGGGGGCGTTCACCATAAGGCTACTGCCGCTGCCAACCGGGTTGCCGTTGTTCAGCCATTGTAATGTGCTGGGGTTGGCGGTCCCTGTCACCGTTCCATTGAGGGTAGTGGATATCGTACTACAATCCAATGCAGTGGTATTCGCAGCAATGCTGGCCTGTGGTTGAGTCGTCTGGTCGGCGATCACAAAACTGGCCGTATTGGTGCAGGCTCCGCCACCGTTCACGGTCACGGTGTACGTGCCCGGGGCAAGGTTCGAAAGGTCCTCTGTTATTGCCGCGTTCGACCAGATAAAGGTATAGCCGGTGGCTGGGCCGACTACCAGATCAATGGCCCCGTTGTTGGTTGCACAGGAATTGTCGGCAGTAGGAGTACCGCTGATCAGAGGGGATATCCCGTTGTCAGGAACCGTAAAATTCCCCGTTGATGTGCAGCCGTTGGCCGCAGTTACGGTCACGGTGAACTGTCCTGAAACAATGTTCAAAAGGTCTTCTGAAGTAGCCGCGTTCGACCAGCTAAATCCGTAGGGCGCAGGGCTTCCGGTCACACTCAGGTCTATGCTGCCGTTCGCTTGACCGCAAGTTGCCGCCACGATGTTGTTGGAAAGTGAGGGAACTGGCACATTGCTCGTCACGGTAAAATTGGCGGTACCAGTGCAAGCGCCTCCGCCGTTCACCGTCACGGTGTATGTTCCTGCAGCAATGTTTAACAAATCCTCCGTAATGGCCGCGTTCGACCATAGGAAGGTGTAGCCTGTTGCCGGGCCGACGGTCAAATCAATTGCCCCGTTATTTACGACACACGAAGTTGCGGCCGTGAGGGTACCATTGATCTGAGGGAGGATCACATTTTCCGGAACGGTATAATTCCCTACCGAGCTGCAGCCATTGGCGGCTGTTACGGTCACGGTAAATGTCCCGGAAACGGTGTTGGAAAGGTCTTCCGTTGTGGCTGCATTCGACCAAATGAAATCGTAAGGTGCTACGCTTCCCATGACGCTCAGGTCGATGCTCCCGTTTACCTGCCCGCAGGTAGCGGCTGCAATATTGTTGGAAATGCTTGGCAGTGGAACGTTGCTTGGCACCATAAGGACCGCAGTGCTGCTACAGGCGCCTCCTGCGCTTACCGTCACCGTGTAAATCCCCGCCGCTATATTGGCCAGGTCTTCTGTAATGGCGGCATTCGACCATAAATAGGTGTAGGTTCCGGCAGGGGTTATCGTCAAATCGATGGCCCCGTTGTTGACCGTACAGGAACTCGCAGGACTGAGCGCGCTGCCGATGGCTGGGGAAAATGAGTTCTCCGGTACTGTGTAATTTTCGACGGTGCTGCAGCCGTTGGCGGCCGTCACCGTGACCGTATAGTTCCCCGAAAGGATACCGTTAAGGTCTTCACCCATGGCGGCGTTTGACCAGTCGAACTGGTAGGGCGCAGGACTTCCCGACACAGTCAAATCAATAGCGCCACTGGCCTGACCGCAAGAAGCCGCCGTAATGTTTTGGGCGAGCAATGGTGTGGGGACATTACTGGTTATGGTAAATGCTGCTGTATTGGTGCAATTGCCGCCCGCGCTCACAGTGACCGTGTAAGTACCTGCGTTCAACCCGTTGAGGTCTTCGGTAACGGCCATGTTGGACCACAGGTAGGTGACCCCTCCGGGCGGATTGACGCTCAGATCGATGGCGCCATTGTTTTGTATACAGGAACTATTGGCACTTGGCGTACCTGCCAGTGCAAACGAAATGGAATTGCCGGGCACGACAGCACTTGCTGTTACGGTGCAGTTGTTTGCATCGGTGACGGTTACGAAGTAGGTACCTGCCGGGATGTTGTTGAGGTCTTCACTCATATGTCCGCTTGCCCAATTGTAACCAAAGGGCACAGTGCCGCCACTGACACTCAGGTCAATGCTGCCATCCGTTTGGCCGCAGAGTTCAGGCACTATGGTTTGGGAACTGAGTGGATTGCTGCGTTGGTCAATGACAAAATAGGAAGCTGTGGCGGTGCAACTGCCCGATTCGGTCACTGATACGGTGTAGGTTCCGGGCGGCAGGCCGCTCAGGTCTTCCGTGGTGGCCATGTTGGACCACAGATAGGTATAAGCACCGGCAGGGGTGATACTAAGGTCGATGGCTCCGTTGTCGGCGGAACAGTCGGTAAGTGGCGCTGGAGTAGCGGCCAGGCTAAAGGTCGAAGCGTTATTTGGCACGTTGATGGTGGCCACTTCAGTACAGCCGTTGGGCGCGGTGACGGTAATGGAATAGTTCCCGGGCAGTAGGCTGGCAAGGTCTTCGGTGGTTGCCATGTTTGACCAGATGTAGGTATAGGGTCCCGTTGGGCCGCTTACACTCAGATCAATGCCGCCGTTGTTTACCCCGCAGATCGAGGCGGTGATTGCTTGGTCAAGCACTGGTGTGGCGGTATTGTCTGCAATTGAGAAAGTGCTGGTGGACTGGCAGGTGCCCAGCGTGACGGTCACGGTGTATACGCCAGCCGATAGGTTATTGAGGTCTTCATCCGTTGCAGCGTTTGACCACAGGTAAGCGTAAGTTCCGGCAGGCGCTACAATGATGTCGATTGATCCGTTGGCAGTGGTGCATGAGGTGTTCCCAACGGGTGCAGCGGTGACATTGAGCGGGATATTGTTGTTCAGGACCGTAACAGCATTAATTGCCGTGCAGCTATTTGCTCCTGTTACGGTTACGGTGTACGTTCCTGGGAGCAGGTTAGCAAGATCCTCTGTAATGGCAGTGTTGGACCAGAGGTAAGTGAATGGTCCTGTCCCACCGCTCACGCTAAGATCGGCGGCGCCGTCATTCTGGCCGCAGTCGGCAGAGGTTCCGGCGGCGGATAAATTGGGAGAAAGCGCTTCGTCTGCTATGGAGAAGGTACTGGTGGACAGACAGGTTCCAAGGCTTACCGTAACGGTATAGGTGCCAGGAGACAGGTTGTTCAGGTCCTCCGTAGTGGCGGCATTAGACCAAAGATAGTTATAGGTACCGGCAGGGGTTATGGCAATATCAACGGAGCCGTTTGCTGTTGCACAAGAGGTATTCCCAAGGGGTACGCCGTTTACATTTAAGGGGATGTTATTGTTCAAAACAGTTGCAGCACTTACGGCCGTGCAACTATTCGCCCCTGTTACGGTGACGGAATAAGTACCTGGGGTTAGGTTGGCCAGGTCTTCGGTCGTCGCGGCATTGGACCAAAGGTAACCGAATGGCCCGGTTCCGCCACTCACCGTAAGGTCGGCAGATCCGTTGTCCAGCCCACAGTTGGTTGAGCCGCCAGAGGCTGACAGATTGGGCGGCAAGGCATTGTTGATCACGGTAAAGGTGTCCAACGCGATACAACTGACCCCCAATGTGACGGTGACCAGATAATTGCCGGCGGTCAGGTTATACAGACTGTCGGTGGTTTGACCATTCGACCAGATAAATACATAGGAAGAGTCAAGTGGGGTAACATTCAGATCGATTGCCCCGGTTGGTGCAGTACAGGAAAAATTATCGATCACATTCTCCTGAATTCTGATGGTGTCATTGAAATTGGGCACTATGAACGTGTTCGTGTTGGAGCACCCCGTCGCAGAGGTCACTATCACAGTAAAAGTGTCCGCAAGGATTCCTGTAAGGTCCTGGGTGGTAGCCCCGTTTGACCATTGGTAGGTAAGAGGGGCGACGGCGTTGCCTAAAATGATCAGGTCAATTCCGCCGTTGGCCAAACCACAAGTGCTGGTATCCAGCAGCGCGGGAATGATGGGATATTCTCTAAGATCGCCGACCAAGTATGTCTCTTCGGCGGTGCATGTGCCGCCAGCACTGATGGTCACTGTATAGTTTCCAGGGGCAAGTGGGCTTAAATTGGTCGTGGTTGCCCCGTTTGACCAGGTATAAGCAAGGTTTGCAGGGAAAAGTGATAAAGAAATCCTACCGTTGATTGTATCACAGGCGGTTTGATCCGTAACTGTAGCACTATAACTAAATATGGCTTGATTGTCTTCTACTATCACATTCCCGGTACTGGTACAACCATTGGAAGAGGTCAGGGTCACGTCATAACTCCCGCCAGGAATATTGGCAAGGTCTTCTGTTGTAGCGCCATTTGACCAGAGGTAGGTATACGGTGCAATCCCACCAGGAAGGGTGGTTAAGTTGATAGCTCCGTTGCTAAGCCCACAACTGGCCGTGGTATTGGTGAATGAAAGGGCGGGGAGTATTGGCTCATCTTCAATATAAAACCCTTCTACGTCCGTACAGGTGCCCAGTCTCGTGACGGTAACGAAATAAGTCCCACTGGACAAATTGGATATATTTTGGGTGGTTGCACCATTCGTCCAGAGAAAAGTAGCAGTGGGAGTCCAATTACCTGCCGGGCCGTAGGTGATGCTTATGCTCCCGTTATTGCCAATACAGGTGGTATTGGGGGTGACTACCCAACCTTCAATAACAACCGGCAAGTCACCTGCTGGAACCAATCCTGACAGGGTACTGCTACAACCATTGTCACCCGTTACGGTCACGGTATACTCGCCTTCAACAAGGTTGAATATCTGGAAATCCGTTGCGCCATTCGACCATTCATAGGTGTAGGGCGGTACGCCACCCTGCGCAAACACGGACGCCGAGCCATTCCCTGTTTCACAAAAATCTATGTCAAAGCCTCCAATGGGAGGGCTTAATATTGGAGCAACCGTAAGATTGGGCACAACAAACTCCTCTACTGTAGTACAAGTGACCCCAAAGGTGACGGACACTGTATAAGTTCCGGGGTCAATATTCACAAGGTCCATATCGGTCGAACCGTTCGACCATAAGTAACTCCATGACGCTGGCAATGGATCAACCGTCAAATCAATCGCACCATTGCTGGTGCCATTACAAAGGGTGTTCCCGGTAATTGCGCCAGTTATAGAAAGCGGAGCAATGGGAGGCAATTCTCCCACGAAGGCTTGCACTACTTGAAAATTGTTGTTGGCGTCAAAAACACTTACCTGATAAAACCCGGTGGTAAGACCCAAAAGCGGGTTGACGGTTTCGCCATTCGACCATACATATACCCAAGGGCCTTGGGTGTTAGGGTCGGGGGTCACTTCTATGAATCCAAGGCCCTGACCACATAAGTCATTTTGCACAAAAACTGTTGGAGCGAGCGATCCCTCCTTGCCAACAGCCCTAGAATCAGGCTCCAGACCAACCGTTGGAATGTTTTCTTCTACCTCCAGATTTTCAATTAATAACAGGGTGTCAGCGGGCCCTGAAAAAGTAGAAAATGTAGGTTTTGCTGAAAGGGGGGTGCTGCAAAGTGATGAAATACAAACAAAGAGTATTGAAAAAAATCTCATAGTACAAATAGGTTTTGTGTGACCTCTCAAATACTTTCTGGGAAGTGCATTGCGATGATCAGCGGACTGGATCGGGGAAACTTGTTCGACAAAGATAAGAATGTCCCCCGATTCGCTTCACGGGGGATAAAAAAAATGTGAAGTTCTCTACCAAGGACAGAGAAAATAGCCTGGAGGTCTTCAAGTCTAGGCCCTTACCGCTGCAGCGTCACATCGCCCGTAAACAGTTCCTCCTTCCCATCCACAAACTCCACCACCGCCTGCCAGACGAATACTCCAGGGTTCAACTTCTGCCCCTTGAAAGTACCGTCCCAACCTGTGGCGATGTCACCTGCGGTAAAATCCTTTTGTTCAAACACCTGTTCTCCCCAGCGGGAGTACACCTGCAAAGACTTGATTTTCACCACCGTAAAGGGATCGGCGAAGATGGTGAACACGTCATTGTTGCCATTCTCGTTTGGCGAGAAGATGTTTGGAGCATAGATCTTGCGAGTCTTGTCTACGATCAACTGCAAATTGCCGCGTGCTTCACAGCCGGCATCGGAGACCACCAAAACCTGGTATTGTGTTGTGTTGAACGGCGTCGCTTCCGTATTCAAACAAGTGTCGCAATCCAAACCCGTCGACGGGGTCCAACTCACAGATGCGATTTCCGTGTCCGGGATATTCACTGTCGCATCGATCTGGTAACTGTAGCCAAGATTTATCGTAGCCGTTGGTTCGAGTGAAATCTCCACCAGATCAGGCGCTTCTACGACCACTACCGCCGAAGCATTGCATCCATTGTCCCCCAGCACGTCCACGATGTAGGTGCCCGGAACAAGGTTTGTAAACTGATTTTGTGCAGCGGGCTGACTGTTGTTCAGGCTATA
>JAUSMG010000474.1 GCA_030645295.1 Saprospiraceae bacterium
TTTGACACCGTTTGCAATAAAGGCACGATCAACCGAACCTTCAAAGCTTATGATTGCATGGGTAACTCCAGCCAGTGTACGCAACGGATTTTTGTTAATTATGACCAGGATTATTTTGTGAAATTTCCGAACGATCTGATCGTTACCGACTGCGATGGCTCCGGGGTTTATGACGAACCCACTTTCTTCGGGGAAGACTGTGAACTGCTGGGCGTATCCTTTGAAGATCAGGTGTTCACGATCGTGCCAGACGCATGCTTTAAGATTGAGCGGACCTGGACGATCATCAACTGGTGCACTTACAATCCGAACCTCAACTGCATTTTTGTCCCCAACCCAAACCCGAATCCTATTCCAAACCATGCCTCAAACCTGGCAGGTCCAATAGTGTCTGATTGCGGCACCTTGTCGCCCTGGGCGCCAACGGTAGTAAAGGTCAACCCTTCAGATCCGACGGCAACCAACTTCTGCACATACTGGGAAAAGGACGCAAACTGCTACAAGTACAAGCAGATCATCAAGATCATTGACGGTGCTGCGCCAACCGGCAACTATACTGTGCCCAATTGCTCCAACCAAAACTGGATCACTCCAAACGATACGGAGTTGTGGAACGAATCTTATTGGTGGAACAACGACCTCCAGACCAACGATCTTTGTGATGAGCCTACTGACCTTTGCTTCACTGGAACAGATGCTTGCTCTGGCTCAAATGTGACCATTCAATACCTTTTGTTCCTCGACCTGGATGGCGACGGGGTAATGGAAACGGTTATCAATTCACTCAATACCGGCATCAGCGGCCTGGGATGGAATAATGTGTTGTACAACAATTTGAATACCCCTAATTTCTCTGGCGGCACACCGCGGACTTTCGACGAACGTCTGGTACCGGCAAACCAGCGATACGGATTCACAATTCAGGAAACCGTGGCAGGCACGAGTAAAACTGCCTGCGTCCGCTGGAACACCCAACAGCAGCAAAACGAGTTTATTGTTCCTGAGTTGCCACATGGTACTCATAAGATCAAGTGGTTTATCACAGACGGTTGCGGCAACAACAAGGAATACGAGTATACCTTCATCGTGAAAGATTGCATGGCGCCCACAGTGGTTTGTATCCACGGCCTAAGCGCGAACATCATTCCCCCGACGATGGTCCAATTGTGGGCTACTGACTTTCTGCAATATATGGACGACAATTGCACCCCGACACCGCAGATCAAAATTGGAATTCGGAAATGTGGCTCGGGTACGGGATTCCCCTATGATGGCAACGGAAACCCGGTAACCAACGTGACGTTCGACTGCTCGGAACTCGGCCTCCAATGTGTTGAACTGTGGGCAATTGACGCTGCCGGAAACGCTGATTACTGCGAAACCTATGTGATCATACAGGACAACCAGGGCAACTGCCCAAGCGCCAACCTCATCAATGTAGCCGGCGCACTGAAAACGGAGATGGCCCATGGAGTGGAAGAAAGCACTGTGCATATAGACGGCACAAGCACCCTTGCTCCGCCCTTTTCCCTCTTCGACCTTTCGAACAACCTGGGTGTATATGCTGTGATGAACTCCTTACCGCTCGCAGCGACCTTTACCATCGCGCCGGAAAAGGATGACAACCCGCTCAACGGGGTCACGACCTATGACCTGGTGCTGATCTCGAAGCACATTCTGGGTATTGAGCCACTGAATTCTCCCTACAAGATGATCGCTGCGGACGCAAACAAATCCGGCTCGATCACCACTTTTGACATCCTAGAGATCCGCAAGATGATCCTGGGCATCTACACAGGTCTGCCGAACAATACCTCCTGGCGTTTTGTGGACAAATCGTTCCAGTTCCCGAACCTTAACAACCCATTCGAGTCCTCCTTCCCGGAGACCATCTCGGTGGCGGACGCGATGGCGTCCCAGATGGTGGAGGATTTCGTTGGCGTGAAGGTGGGGGACGTGAACAACACGGTGGTAGCAAACGCTACGATGCTCACAGAAGACCGGACCACCGGCACGGCGATCTTCGACCTTGAAGACCGGGAGCTGAAAAATGGTGAGATATTTGAAGTAACGTTCAAATCAGTGGAGCACTTGAAAGGGTTCCAGTTCACGATGCTGTTGAATGGCCTGAAGCTTGAAGACGTGGTTGAAACGGACAAAGTAACGTCTGCCAATTTCGGCACTGTGTTTGAAAATGCTGTTACCGTTTCGATTGATGGCGCTCAGGAGTTTAGGCTTCGCTTCAGGGCTGAAAAGTCTGGCAAGCTCAGTGAAATGCTCGGAGTGTCTGGCTCGATCACGCGGGCAGAAGCATACACTGCCAATGACGTAATGACCACCTCCTACGGCAAGCCTACGGCGGTTGAAAATAACGCAATGACTCGCCTCGGCATCACTTTCCGGTTTAGCGGCAAAACGATCACCGGTGTGGGCTTTGAACTGTACCAGAACCAGCCGAACCCGTTTGTGAACAAGACGCTTATCGGCTTCTTCCTACCAGAAGCAACGGAAGCAACACTTTCCGTTTACGAAGAGACGGGCCGCACGGTTTATCAGCAAAAAGGCCAGTTTGTCAAAGGCGAGAACAGCATATTGCTCGACCGCTCGTTGATCAACACGACCGGACTGCTCTATTACAAACTGGAAACAGCTACGGACAGCGCAACCAAAAAGATGATTCAATTGAAGTAGGGCCGGGGCTCGTCCACGCCCCACATGGGTCACCACAAATCACAACAGGAGTCATCCGAATTTTATAGAAAGCTGAATTAAACAGGAAAACCGCAAAACCGGAGAACCGGAAAATATAAAACTGTACATTATGATTCGAAGATGGCCAAAACCATCCCTTTTCGAAATCAATCTCCTCACAGTTTTATATTTTCCGGTTCTCCGGTTTTGCGGTTTTCCTGTTTAATTTGAGTGCTTGTTAATATTCGCATGACGCATGTTTTTGTTGAAGCGACGTACATTGCACCATCCCCGGGACTCAACTTTCTTACCCATGCAACGAAGAAATTTCATTCAAAAAAGCCTGCTCGCCAGCGCTGCCCTAGCGGTATCCTCCACGGAAGTTTTTTCCAACGTACCCCTTGGCAGTCAGCCTGTTAAACCCCACCAATTCAATCTGAAATATGCGCCCCACGAGGGCATGTTCCGTCACTCCGGAGGAGAAAGCATACTGGATCAGCTGCGTTTCATGGCCGAACAGGGTTTCAGGGCTTTTGAGGACAACGGCATGAGCGGACGGGAACCAGCCCTACAAGAAAAAATGGGCAAATTGATGGATGATTTAGGTATCGCTATGGGAGTTTTTGTTGCCCATAAAATTTACTGGTCAGAGCCGAATCTGACGAGTGGAAAGGCCGACAAACGCGAGGAATTTTTGGCAGACATCCGCAATGCAGTAGAAGTAGCCAAACGCTGCAATGCAAAATGGATGACCGTCGTGCCCGGTCACCTCGACCTTCGACAAAACAAAGATTACCAGACCGCCCATGTCGTAGAATCCCTCAAACGTGCTGCAGAGATCCTGGAACCGCAGGGGCTTATCATGGTTCTCGAACCCCTCAATTTCAGGGATCACCCCGGACTGTTCCTAAGTGATGTCCCGCAGGCCTACCTGATCTGTAAGGCCGTGAACAGTCCTTCCTGCAAGATCCTTTACGACCTGTACCACGCCCAAATCCAGCACGGCAACCTGATTCCCAACATTGACGCAGCCTGGGATGAGACCGCTTATTTCCAGATCGGCGACAACCCCGGACGGCAAGAGCCGACCACTGGCGAGATCAATTACATGAATGTTTTCAAGCACATTTACGGCAAGGGATACACGGGAATTTTGGGCATGGAGCACGGGAATTCACAGCCCGGGAAGGAGGGAGAAATGGCCGTGATCGAGGCTTACAAAGCGGTGGATCATTGGGAGTAGTGATTACATCCCGGTCAAATCCACCACAAAACAACCTTTGTACCCCTTCCTGGCAGCAACTTTCTGCTGAACTGCCGCGGATTTGCTGTCTGTAAATGGCCCGATCACCACCCGGTAGGTGTTTTTGTTGTATGCTTCATCGCGTTCGACACTGACCAGAACTTTGGTGGGCCATTCCTGTTGAAGTTTTTTGACAACAGGCAATACATTGTCAGCATCATAAAGGGTGCTGACCTGTACGCCAAAGCCTTCTTTCCGGGACTTTTGAACATCAATCGAGTAAAGTTCAGTGGGCAGGTTTTCGACAGTGGCTACCGCTACTTTTGTGCCGGCAGGTTGTAATTCATCACTGTATTGTGCAGGACTGGCCGACTTTGTGACGGTTCTGGCGGTCAATAAACTGGTATTTCCATCGGTTTCAGCAGCCACACGAGCAGTCGCGGAAGCCCCTACAATTTCTACTTTCACGCGGGTCACCCCGATTTTTATGAGATCAATTTCTTCGGCAGCAGCCCGCGAAAGGTCTGTTATATAGCCTTCAACAAAGGGGCCACGATCATTCACCCGCACGACCACAGATTTTTTGTTGTCCAGCCGGGTTACCCTGATTTTGGTGCCAAATGCCAGGGTTTTGTGAGCACAAGTGAATTCATATTTGTCGTATTTTTCACCACTGGCAGTTTTACGACCATGTAATGAATCGGCGTAGTAGCCTGCTTTGCCATATTCCTCCTTTTGCAGCATGAATGAACTGAGCAAGGCGACTGCGAATAAAGCAGCGAAAGCATAATAAATCTGGCGCATCTTTAGTAAATTTTGATGTTATAGGTTACTGTTTTCAGGTTCTCGGAGCAAAACGACCAATTCGCAAATTTCGTCAGCGGGATGAGCTTTTTTTTTTCAATCCTTTGAAAATCAGGCCAAAACACGGTGGTTTTTCTGTAACTAACAAATTATGATTAAAAAAAGACCGTCTCGCTTTAAGCCGTTGTTACGTTTGCCAAAACTTTTCAAATCAGACTCTCTATGAGAATGCTACTGCTCCCCTTATTTATACTCCTCCACCTGAGAGAAAGTAAGGCTCAAATTACTACGCTGCCTTTCCCCAGAAATTTTGAAAAATCCTATGAAAAGGGTCTGCGCAACTGGGATGGAAGCCCTGGAGTCCACTATTGGCAGAACCGCGCTGAATATAAAATCGACGTGTCGCTCGACCCCAAAGAACGGGAGGTAGAAGGCTCCCAGGAGGTCACTTACCTCAACAACAGCCCGGATACCCTCCATATCCTTCGGCTGAAACTGCTGCACGACCTTTACCGGAAAGGGGGCCAGCGTGCGGATGACATTGACCCAAAAGATGTAACGGAGGGCGTAACCATCGAACGCTTGTCCATCAATGGTTTAACTGTGGATAAAGCCGCTCAAAAACGTTATGATACCTACCTGGACATTCGGCTAAAAACGCCACTGGCACCCCATAGTTCGCTTAAACTTTTCACTTCCTGGGCGTTCACAATGCCCGCCTCCAAAAACGCCACCCGGGAATGCGTTTGCGACCCGACCACTTTTTTTATCCCCTATTTTTATCCTGAAATAGCGGTGTACGACGACTTGCATGGTTGGGCCAGCGCACCCTATAATGGTCTGCAGGAATTTTACCACGACTTCTCTGATTACGAGGTTAGCATCACGTTGCCAAAAGGCTATCAGGCCTGGGCTACTGGAGAATGGCAAAATGCATCGGATATTTTACGGCCAAAATTCCTGGAACGGTGGCAACGGGCGCATGCAAGCACGGAAGTGATGAGCATCTTTTCCGAGGCCGAACTCAAAGCGGGTAATGTGTTCAAAAAAGCAAAGAAAAACGTATTCCATTTCAAGGCAAAACAAGTTCCGGACTTCACTTTTGCCGCCAGCGCACATTATAACTGGGACGCCACTGCAGTGATCGTGGATGAAAAATTTGGGCGTCTTGCCTTTGTAAGTGCCGCCTACGATTCCGGGTCAAACGACTTCAAACGGGTAGCCCGTATTGCTGCCGATGGGCTTCACCTGATGAGCACCTGGCTGCCCGGATATCCGTATCCCTACCCCGCCCTTACCGTATTCAATGGCAATGACGGCATGGAGTACCCCATGATGATCAATGACGCCAGTGTTCCAAACGAGTACGTGACCAGCCTCACATTGCATGAGTCAGCCCACACCTATTTCCCATTCATGATGGGCATCAATGAGCAGGATCATGCGTGGATGGACGAGGGCTGGGCTAGTTTTTTCGAACATTTTTTAACAGACAGTCTTGAAAACAAAAAGTCCAATGTTGGCGGGTCCTGGGGCTTTGGCAACGACTGGGAAGTGCCGCCAATGGTGCCTTCCAGAGCTTTGGACGGTCGCTCTTATGGCTTTGCCGCATATACGCGCCCTCAACTGGCCTACACACAACTGTACGACCTGCTGGGCTATGAATTATTTCAGGAGTGTTTAAAGGTCTTTATGGACCGTTGGAAAGGCAAGCATCCGGGACCTTATGAGTTTTTCAACACCTTTAACCATGTTTCCGGACAAAACCTCGATTGGTTTTGGAAACCCTGGTTTTTTGAATTTGGGTATCCGGATCTGAATCTGTGCGTCGCAAAAATGGACAACGCGGCAGGCGGTGAAAATGCCAACTATGTAATCTACGTGGAAAGGAAAGGCGTCATCCCGGTCCCCGTTCATCTGGAGATCGAATATACCGACGGATCAAAAGAGCGCATCCATAAAACGGCCGAGGTCTGGAAAAATCTGGATAAGCGCGTTTTTCAAACCCCTCTTTTTTCAGGCAAAACACCCAAAAAGGTCATTTTGGGCGGTAAAACAATACCAGACGCAAAACCGGCAGACAATTATTGGTCTGGAAAGTAATGTCATTTTTTGGTTACACGCTATTTTTGAATTGTATAAATTGTACTTTGGCGGCCAGTGCTTAAACCATTAAATTTTCTACCTTCAATCACTCATTGCATGATTAATAAACTTACTACCCTATTCCTCGCCCTGTTTACGGCAAGTCTTTTTGTCGCTTGTGGCGAACAAGAAGATCCCGTGGAAACGCTTAAAAAAGATGCACTGATACAGTACGCTGACCTTGTCCTGGCCAATTATGACGACAGCTACAACTCAGCGCTTACCCTGAAACAGGCGATCGACGCTTTCCTGGCCGCCCCGACCGATGCTGGTTTTGAGGCTTGTAAAACCGCCTGGCTCATTGCCCGCAATCCTTATGGACAATCAGAAGCTTTTCGTTTTTATGGCGGACCAATTGACGATGCAGATGGTCCGGAAGGGCTTATCAATGCCTGGCCCATGGACGAAAACTTTATTGACTATGTGCAGGGACAGCCCAATGCAGGTCTTATCAATAGCCCTGGTTCACAACCCGTTATAAACAAATCGGTATTGGTAGGGCTAAACGAAGTCCTCTCCGAAACGGCTATTTTCACTGGCTGGCACGCCATTGAGTTTTTGCTCTGGGGTCAGGACCTAAGCATAAGCGGACCAGGCGCCCGTCCTTTCACGGATTATATTGTTGGTGGGGGTGGAACGGCTGCCAACCAGGATCGTCGTGGCCAATATTTGCAAGTCGCGGTTGATCTGTTGCTGGAACACCTCGCTCAGGTGCGCGACGAGTGGAAAACAAGCGGCGTTTACCGTCAGGAGTTTTTGAACGATTATAGCAACAACGAAGCCATGGGGCTCATCTTTTTCGGTTTGAGAGAATTTACGAAAACCGAAATCGCAGGCGAACGTATGTTCGTTGCGTTCGATACCCAAGATCAGGAGCACGAACATTCCTGCTTTGCGGACAACACCATTGCAGATTTAAAAATGAACTTGCTGGGCCTCAAAAACGTGTATTATGGCCATTACAAATACTCGAACGGTATAGAGGTTTCTGGAAAAAGCTTTAATGACCTTGTTGAATTTCTGGACCCTGCAAAAGCCGCTGCCGTTCGTGTCGCCTTTGAAGATGCTGAAGCAAAAATGAACGCTATTCCTGCTCCCTTCGATCAGGCCATTGCCAATAGCTCTGTAACCATTCTTCCAACAATTTCTGCGCTGGAAGTCCTGGGGGATCGCTTGGCAGAGGCTGGTAAGGCGATTGGTGCTGAGTTTTGATGGACAAAATTTATTTCACACAACGGCACAACGTTTTCATTGATTTTTTAAGACGTTGTGCCGTCGTGACTTTGTGTGAAATCTACCCTGCACGAAGTTAAATACAAGATTACCATGCGTTTGTTAGTATTCATCGTCCCAATTATCCTCCTTTGCGCCGCTTGCAAAAAGGGCGCCGATCCCGATATTGCACAAGTCGAGCCGGAGGAGCAATACGCCGGAGGAGCCAATGGTACGACCTTTGATTTTGGACAAAATGCATTTGGCGGCCAGGTAAGCGGTTTAAGTTCAGAACAAAGCGGCTTTTTTGTAACGGGCAATTCCTTCTTCCGCTCTAACTGGATCATAGCGCCTGCTTCGGTTCAAACACTCGATGGCTTAGGGCCTATCTTCAATGCATTTTCCTGCGGTAGTTGCCATTTTAAAGATGGCCGGGCCAAACCGCCTGGCCAACCGGAGGAACCTTTAAATGGCCTGCTTTTTCGCCTCAGTATTCCCGGAACGGATGCGCATGGCGGCCCTTTGGGCGATCCGGTGTACGGCGGACAACTGCAGGACAAGGCCATTCTGAATGTACTGAACGAGGCGCGGGTTCGGGTGACGTATCAGGAAATGTCCGGGCAATATCCGGATGGTACTACATACGCCTTTCGGCAACCTTCGTACGAATTTATTGATCTGAATTATGGCCCGCTTGCGCCGGGATGGATGTTTTCGCCACGTATCGCCCCGCAAATGCCGGGATTGGGTCTTTTGGAAATTGTTCCGGACGCAGATATTCTCGCCTTTGCAGATGAAAACGACACGGATCAAAACGGCATTTCAGGCAGGGCCAACCAGGTCTGGAATGTTGAAAAACAGCAAGTTACACTGGGACGTTTCGGCTGGAAAGCAAACCAGCCTGATTTGACCCATCAGACCGCCGGAGCCTTCAATGGCGATCTCGGTATTACCAGTAATTTGTTCCCGCAAGATCATCTAAGCCCGACCCAGCAACAGCAATACCCCAATGTCCCAAATGGCGGAACGCCTGAAATTCAGGATGATATTTTTCAAAAAGTAGTGCGCTACACCCAAACGCTGGCGGTACCAGCCCGCCGCGATCATGATGATGTCACCGTATTGCGGGGGAAATTTTTATTCAATCAGATTAATTGTTCGGGCTGCCATCGCCCCGAGATGAGTACCGGAACAGGCGGCAATATTGCAGCCCTTCACAACCAAAAAATTCGGCCTTATACCGACCTGCTCCTGCACGATATGGGGCCAGATTTGGCCGATAATAGGCCCGATTTTCTGGCAACGGGCACCGAATGGCGCACCCCACCGCTCTGGGGCATTGGCATGATACCAACGGTGAACGGGCATTCGTTTCTGCTTCACGACGGACGGGCGCGAAACATCGAAGAGGCTATTTTGTGGCACGGGGGCGAATCTGAAAAATCGCTGGAAGACTTTAAAAAACTGAGCAAAGTTGACCGCGAAGCGCTCTTAAAATTTGTGGAGAGCTTGTGAACTTCGCCCTTGCATTTCGGGGATCGCCCCTTCCAACCAGTTTTAAATAAACACTGTTATGAAAAAGATCTACTGCATCGCATTTTGCCTTTTGGGCCTTTTATCATCACTTTTTTCCCAAAAAGTAGCGCATACCGGCATCAGCAAAACCAATATCAGCCTGCGCGGAAATGCTGTTGTATTGGGTCAGGTGACGATAAATGCCCCATCGGCAGGCAAAGTAATCCTCCGCTTTGATGGACATTGTCTCTCCTCAGAAGGCGACCGTATCGTGCTCGCAGCGAGTCAGACCACAAACTGGGGTCCGAACGACGAATGCGTAGAATTGGAAGCCGCCAATGTGGATGTGAACAGCAATGCGTTCTCGCACACCCGTGCTTATGATGTGCCTGCTGGCGATCAAACTTTTTATGCGGTGGCCCAGAATTTTTTTGAAATGGATGGCTCCGGAACTGCCTCGATCTATGGAAGCCTGACGGCTGAATGGTTCCCGGAAATTCATGGAAAGGCTTTTGCACGGCACAAAGGTTTTTTCTACGAGAACATCCCGGTTGAAGGCGCTCCTACTGCGTTCAATTCACTTACCATTGATGCACCTGTCTCGGGCAAGGTGCTGGTACGCTTCGATGGAAAATGTGTGTCCAGCTACGGCGACCTCATGTTTTTTGCTGCCAGCAATACGCCTACCTGGAGCGACTATGATGGGAGTACCAGCAATGAAGTGATCGACAATGACCTTAACCGGTTCTCTTTCTCCCACGCCCGGATGTACAATGTAGCAGCAGGCAGCCACACTTTTTATGCCGTAGTGGAAAACTTTTATGAGGTTTACGGCAACGGTTTCGCTTCCGTTTACGGCAGCCTTACCGTGCAGTTTTACCCTGAAACAGAGGGCCAAACCCTTACCTTTCAACCTGTTACGACCCCTTTTGGCGTCAACATTGAAGGTCCTCCGGTCACGGTGGGTCAAATCAGCCTGAATGCTCCGGTAGAGGGCAAAGTGGAGATCAATTTCGTAGGAACCTGTATCGGAAGCAATGGCGATCAACTGCGGCTTGCGGCCAGCAATACGCCCAATTGGGGTCCTGAGGACAATAACATCACTTTTGAGCCTTACAGTTCCGACCTCAACCGGATGTCATTTTCCCATACCCGGGTGTATGATGTCGCGGCAGGCAATCATGACTTTTATGCCGTTGTACAAAATTATGAAGAATTCGAAGGCAGCGGTTTGGCCGTGATTTATGCCAGTTTTACAGCCAAATATTTCCCGGAGGGCATGATCGCAGTGCAAGAACCTGAAGCATTCCGAAGCGTGAAAGTTTGGCCGAATCCCGCCTCAGATTTCGTTCATGTCGAATTCGCGGAGTTATCCGGAGAAGCCTTTTCGCTTGCCCTATGCGATCAAAACGGGCGAATTTTAAAAACCTTTGAAAAATCGGCCCTTGACTTTTCCCAACAATTGAAATGGGAGGTATCCGGCTTGCCTGCAGGGACCTATTTTGTCAAATTTACCAATACCTCAGGGACTGCCCTCAGGCCATTGATTCATCGCTGAGGAACACTAAAAACCTAACTAAATTATCGTGCATGAGAAAATCGATTCCCTGCATTCTGCTGATCGTTATGTTTGCCGGGCCACTCATGGCTCAATTGGAAAACAAAGGCTGGTGGACCCGCGACCTGCTCAGCTATCGCTCTGATCATGAGCCAAATGGAGGCAGCTCAGGCTTGGGACGAACTACGGGCCGATTCCTGACCCAGCCGGAAATCGGTTATACCCTGAACAAGCGTTGTTTGCTGGGATTGATCATGCAATACAGCCACAGTTTTGAACGCCAGGAAATTGCGCCGAACAGTTCTGGGCTGCTGCGTTCGGACGATCGCTATTTTGGGGCCGGTCCGCTATTTCGTTATTTTATACCCTTAGGGAAAAGAGTGTCTCTTATGCCAGAGCTTTTTTTCACCTATTTTTATGGAGAAAACACGAAAACGACCACCAATGCAGGTTTAGAAACGAAAACCAGAACCGCCACCCACAGCATTGGTACTGGCGCTTTCCCGTCCCTGGTGTGCTTCCTCACAAGGGATCTGGCCTTGTCACTCACGGTGGCTTCCGTACAATATTACGGGAACAAAGGCGGTCAAACCTTCATTGTGGAAGTAAACCCGCAGCAATGGCTTTTAGGCGTAGAATATTATTTTGAAAAGAAAAAACAAGCCGAATCAAAAATAAATTAGTCAGATCACTTTTCAGTTTTCTTGGGGGTATTCGGATCGTCGTAATCGATCTTGCCGCCCCACATTCTCATTTGACTGAGCACCCATTGCTGCCGCTGGCGCACTTTTGAGGAAGGGTTTTCCACTTTGTAGATCAAGGGATTGGGCAATACAGAAGATAGCATGGCCGCTTCCTGCCGATTGAGGGATTTGGCATTTTTACCGTAAAAATGTTTCGCTGCGGCTTCGGCGCCATAGATACCGTCGCCGAATTCGATGCTGTTAAGATAAGCGGTCATAATGCGCTCCTTGCTCCAGATGGTCTCGATCAGGAACGTGAAATACACTTCGAAGCCCTTGCGTACCCAGGAACGGCTTGGCCAGAGAAACACATTTTTTGCTGTTTGTTGGCTGATAGTGCTGGCCCCTTTTTTTCGTTTGTGGTTCTGGTTGTACTTGTAGGCCTTTTCGATGGCTTCAAAATCAAAACCTTCGTGTTCGAGAAAATCCTGGTCCTCCGCACACACCACTGCGAGTTGCAGATGCGGAGAAATTTCACCAAAAGACACCCAATCATGGCGCAACCGAACGTCGCGCTCCTTATCCCAGGCCTGTTGCCAACAACGTTGAATCATTAAAGGTGTGATCGGGATGGGCAATATGGCGTATAAAAGCGTCAGCCCGATGGTGATCCCAAAAAACCAGAGAATGAATTTGAAGATCAGGCTGCGGAAGTATTTCCCCCAAAGCAAGCGCCCGAACTCATCCTGAGGGACGGTTCGATACCAACGGCGAAGGGTTCTGGCGAAAAAATTCACTGGGAGTAAGTTTAGGCGGGCAAATGTAAGTTAGTCCTTGGATATTGGACGTTAGACGTTGGACATTAGACCCTGGACGTCTGAGAAAAACCATTTCAATCGTTGCTTGTTTAGGATTATCAGTAATTTTGCACCAAGTAGAGGAGTT
>JAUSMG010000477.1 GCA_030645295.1 Saprospiraceae bacterium
GCAATCAATTGCTGGCACAAGCAGTTTTCCCCGGAATGAAAAGCGAAGGTTATGGGCGCATCATCAACATCATCAGCACCTCGGTGAAGGAACCCCTGGATGGCCTGGGCGTATCGAACACCACACGTTGGGCTGTGGCTGCCTGGGCCAAGACCTGGGCCAATGAGGTGGGTCAATTTGGCATCACGGTGAATAATGTACTACCTGGATATACCCGCACCGGGAGGCTGGAAGAGATCATCGAAAAACGTGCGGTAACAAACGCGACAAACAGGGAATCTGTGGAGTCCCAATTCAAAAATCAAGTGCCTATGCGCCGTTTTGCGGAACCTGCCGAGGTGGCGGCTGCGGTAGCATTTTTAGCGAGTCCGGCTGCTACTTACATCAATGGCATCAATTTGCCGGTGGATGGCGGGCGGACGCGGAGTCTATGAAGCGATGAAGTGATTGGGTGATGAAGTGATTTGATCTCAGCAGGTGCCAAATCACTTCATCACCCAATCACTTCATCACTTCATGCTCTGGCATAGTTCCACCAGCACCCCGCCCGAAGATTTTGGGTGTAGAAAAGCTACGAGCTTATTGTCCGCGCCACGCTTAGGTTCAGGATTGATAAGCACAAAACCCTCCCCTTCCAGGCGTTCTATTTCAGCCCGGATATCATCCACTTCAAACGCAATATGATGGATGCCTTCCCCGCGCTTTTCAATGAATTTGGCGATGGGGCTTTCCGGATCGCTTGCTTCCAGAAGCTCGATCTTGCTTTCTCCTATTATGAAAAAAGAGGTAGTAACGTGCTCGCTTTCAACGGCTTCTATTTTGTAATGAGCCTCACCGAGGAGTTTGCGGAAGAGTTCATTGCTACTACTAAGGTCGCGCACAGCGATGCCAATGTGGTCAATTTGGATCATGATGGTTGGTGGATTGGTTATTTGGGGATTTGGTTTAAATATCAAAAACGAAACCCTCATTCACGAACTGCCCATATTTTTCGCGGTCGAATTTGTAGAGTTTGGCTGGACGATGCGCCACGCCTTCCTGCATTTCACGGCATTCTACGAGCAGGTTCATGGAGAGTATTTTTTTGCGAAAATTTCGCTTATCGAGTCTTTTTGGCAAACTTAGTACCGAGTCATAGAGTTGTTGAAGTTCGGTAAGGGTAAATTTTGGCGGCAGTAACTCAAAGCCAATAGGGGCAGTGCGCACCTTTCGTTTGAGCCTTCGAAGGCAACTTTCAAGGATTTCGTTGTGGTCAAATGCCAGATCTCCTACCTGATCAACACTATGCCATTTGGCTGATTGTGCAAAAGATGCTGGGGTTACGGTGTAATTACTGATTTTGATCAACGAAATGTACGCAACAGTGATAACACGTCCCAAGGGATGCCGGTTGACAGCGCCAAAGGTCTTGACCTGCTCTAAATATACCCCGCGAAGACCCGTGAGTTGCTCGAGTACACGCTCGGCAGCTGTGTTGAGGTCCTCATTTGGATAGACCAGGTCTCCAGGCAGTGCCCATTTGTCTTTAAAGGGTGCTTGCCCGCGCTGGATGAGCAATACTTTTAAGTCTCCGCCGTCAAAACCGAAGATTACGTTGTCAACGGAAAAAGCAGATTTGAAAAAAGACCCAACTTCGCCGGTAGTGTCCATATGTGCTATTGATTTCGCGGTCAAAAGTAGAACTTATTGTCATTTGCACACCAATACGATTGAATGGATTTTTTATGATGCTGAATCTACTTATAAGCGCGACAGAAATTCTGCCTAAAATCAAATCTTCTTTTTTAAAACCTAAGTACATTTGGTGGGTGTACCTTTGCCTGATTCTAATTATACAATGGTCGGCAAGCAATTTTTATCGGCTGGCCAAACATGTACCAATTGAAAATCTTCAAGCCGGTTCATACTATGCAGATTGATATCCCAGCCCACATCGAAAAACTTCTTTTCTTGCACGACGCGCTCGTTATACCGGGTTTTGGTGGATTTACTGCCATGCGTACCCCAGCGTCTACTGACTATGTTGGCGGTACCGTGAATCCGCCCGCAAAAACCCTTTCATTCAGTGAAAACCTAACCATTGATGATGGTTTGCTTACTGCAGATATTGCGGATGCTCATGGCCTTTCAACAGAGGATGCAAGCCGTACCGTGGAAGAATTTATAGAAAAAATGCGCAATTTGCTCGATCAGCGTGAAATTGTGACGCTGCCAGGCGTGGGAAGACTCTATAAAAACTACGTCCAGAAAATACAGTTCCTCCCCGATGCGACCAACTTCAACGCAAGCTCCTACGGCTTGCCACCCTTGCAGTTTTCGCCTATTGCCCGTTCGCGTGAAGTAGAGCAAGCACAAGCAAGCCATAGCCCAACGGATGCTGGTAGTGCGGTATACACCAATGCCCAAGCCTATATACCGAATACCCCTCCGCCCCCAATGCCAGAGCCAACCTATGCACCGGAGCGGTCCGGTGGCAGCTCAAGTATCGGCACTGTTTTGGGTATATTTTTATTGTTAGCGGCCTTAAGTGCTGGCTTATGGTATTGGCAGCACCGGAAAAATGCCGCTGAAACAGCGCTAAAACCCGATACTGAAGCAGTAGATACAGATAGGTCTGCTCCAGAAGATAAATCCGTTCCTGAAACTCCAACTAAGGAGGAAACGGTAGCCCCCTCCAATCCTGACCCGAACAAAGCCGCTCAAGAATCACTGGAAGCGAAAGAAAAAGCCGCACGGGAAAAAGTAAATATTGCCCGAAATGGGCGGGAGTGCATCCTCATCATAGCATCGCTTTCAGATAAATCGAATGCAGAAAAACTCCGCAAACTGCTTACCGAGGAAAATTATCAGGAATTCTATGAGCAAAAAGGCAAAACTCACGTGGTAGGCATCCGGTTCTACTATCTCAAACCTGCTGAAATAGAAGCAAAAAAGAATGCGCTTAAGGCGCTAACCGGCGTGAATTATATTGCGGTCAGAAAGAAATGAGGGTTGACATGCCCCTACCCTACTCTGTTGGTTAAAAAACCATACTCATAGGACAAGAATCAAAATGCAGTGCTACATTTGCCCTTCACCCGCCGTAGCGCGTTTCGTGCGAAGGAGGGTCACCCGCCACAGCATTAGTGCGAAGGCAGGTATCCATCGGCGCCCTTAAGGGCTTCGGCGGGTAGTTTTGATAGCCAAAGTTTACTACACCGTTTCTTAATCTTCCTTTTCAAACGTGAATCTAGACTCTAAGCCAGAGCGATGGCTGCGGCGTACGCAGCGTTTTTTCGCAAAAAAAACCTCGCTCATAGCCGCAAGCACCGCCATCACTGCAGGCGTTTTTGCCGCCACCTTGACCTACTTCCAACCAGATTCCGCGACATCTGCCGCAAGTGTTTCGACACATCTGGTTCTAGACAGACTCCCACTCGAAACAAGGAACCTTCGTTGGGGCTTTTTCATGGACGAGTTTACCCTCTCCGAAATGCAACTCCAGCGCGGCGATATTCTCGGCGCCATCCTTATGGAGCAAGCCGGGCTCAGTTACCCACAGGTGAGCAAACTGGTGGAGAACTGTAAAGACAAGTTCAAAATCAATTCCCTTCGTGTAGGCACGTCACTTCGGTTCCTTGCTCGCCAACCCGGCCAGGCGCCAGAAATGATGATTTACGAGCCCTCGCCCTACCAATATACCCTTTTTGAGTTGAAAGAACCTTACAAGGTAGAGGTCGTGAAACGCGATGTGCATACCCAGATCGTCGCCGCATCAGGTGTTCTGGAAACGAGTTTCTGGCAAGCCCTTACCGACAATGGGCTTTCCGACGAACTCGCCGATGGAATGATCGATGTACTGGCCTCTTCTGTGGATTTCTACCACCAAAAACAGGGCGACCGCTTCAAAGTCGTGTTCGAGCAACACTATGTACAAGGCGAGGCCGTTGGAACTGGCAAGATCATCGCCGCAGTGTACGAACGTGAAGGCAAAGAATCCTATGCTTTCCACTTCAAAAAGGAAGGGCAAAAAACGGACTACTTTGACTTTGAGGGCCGGCCAGCGCGAAAGGCGTTCCTCAAAGCCCCCGTAAAAGCTAGCCGTATCAGTAGTCGCTTCAATATGAAACGTTTGCACCCTATTTTAGGTTATCATAAGGCACATCTTGGCACGGATTACGCTGCACCACATGGCACACCTATAATCTCAGTGGCTGAAGGCACGGTAATCGAAGCCACCCGACGCGGTGGAAACGGTAATTTTGTGCGTATCCGTCACGATGGATCTTATGAAACGCAATACCTGCACATGAGTGGTTTTGCACGTGGCATTCGACCTGGCACAAGGGTCGCGCAGGGACAGACCATTGGTTATGTCGGTTCAACAGGCCTTGCAACCGGTCCGCATGTCTGTTTCCGTTTTTGGAAAAATGGACGACAGGTGGATCACCTTCGCCTGAATCTTCCACAACCATTGCCCATTACCGGAGATCTTTTTGAGGAGTATAAAGTTGTGCGGGATGATCTCATCAAACTGCTCAACAGTGTGCCTTATCGCACACACGATGAGATACAGTCCGATGAGGAAGATGAAGACAAATTGATGAAGGTATCACCCTAAGCTGGTATTCTGAATTTGTAGAAAAGCAAAGGGGAATTGGGCATATGCGCAATTCCCCTTTGCTTTTTACGGTAAATGAATGGCGTGTTTGGTCAACATCCTCCATCCCAAATTAAGCATATAAAAAGCAAACGGGCAATTGGCATAAAACCAATCACCCGTTTGTATATGAATTGAGGTGTTTACCCTCAATTATCGAACCAGCGTAACGTCGCCCTTGAAGAGTTTCGTTTCGCCGTCAATAAATTCTACTTCACAATACCAGACATAGACGCCGAGCTGAGCTTCCTGGCCACGAACTCTGCCGTCCCAACCTTTCGTGTAGTCATTCGGCTGGAAATCAAGCTGTTCGAAAACCTCATCGCCCCAACGGTCAAAAATGAAGAAGGAGTTGACCTTGGCAACATCGATTCCTGCAAAGACTGTCACAATGTAGTTTTCTGCAGAATTCGGGTTGAAAATGTTGGGAACATACACCTGCCGGTTTTTGCGCACCACCACGATAACTTCATCGCGGGCCACACAACCATTGCTGTCCACCACCTCAATACGGTGGCGGTAAGTATCATAAGGCAGGTAGGTAAATGTTTCACAGTACGGAATGGAGTCCGTGCAACCAGGAGCATAGTTCCAGGTTACGGTCTCGACACCAACCGTACTGGTGATCTGCGCCGTAACAGTGGCGTATTCTCCAAGGTCGACTTTAACGTCAGGGCCCAGGCTTACCAATAAGTCGCCAGCATCATTGATGGTGATCACAGTGTCCAACTGGCAGCCATTGGCATCAGCGAGCGAAAGCATGTACTGTCCAGCCGGCAAACCAGTGTACTGGTTATCGGCCGTACCAGTGTTGCTACTCAGGAGGAATACAAATGGGGAGGTTCCACCTTGTACCCCATTGACCGTGATAGAACCATTGACGTCGCCAAAGCATTTGATGTCCCTCACCGTTAAGTCAATGGCAGAGGGCACCGCAGGGTCAACAAAAACATCAACTTGATTGGTAGCGCTACAGCCATTGGTGTTGTTGACAATAACCAGTTGATAGTCGCCAGCCTGATCAACAATTGGAGATAGTGTATTTGTCCCGGAAACAAAATTGCCGTTTGGTGTAGACCAGGTTCTGGTAAAATTCGGTCCCGAATTACTCCCTGTGGCATTTAAGGTAACTTCAGAAGTGTTACAATCCAGCTCATCCGGAGCCGCAATTATCACGGTCGGTTGTGCAAAATCAGCCACCACCTCAGCGGTAAAGGGTCGCACACAACCGTTGGGTGCAGATATGGTAAAGGTGTAAAAGCCAGGCTGAGAAACCATAACCGTTAGGGTATTCACCGTCCCGACGATGCCAGGTCCAGACCAGGTGGCAGTTGCCCCGGAAGGTGAAAGAATTTCTCCACCTATTTGCGATACACCGCCGTTGAGACAGTTGAGCACTGCACCATTGACCAAACCATCCGGCACGTTTGCATCTTGTGTCACCAACGTGGTGGCTGTGCCTGTGCAGCCATTGGGTGCGGTCACCGTAACGTTGTAAGTCCCGGCCAAACTTACTTGCAATGTCTGCAAAGTCGCATCGTTTGGGTTAACGTCCGGCCCTGTCCAAAAGTAAGTTGAGCCAGACAATGTACTGGTGGCTGAAAGGGTTGACTGCAAAGCCGTGCAGGTGATTTCTGTGGAACTGGCCGTTGCAGCAGGTGGCTGGTTATCCAGGGTTACCAATACCTGATCTGTTGCAGAACAGCCCGTGCCCAGGTCGGTGACCGTAAGGGTATAGCTTCCGCTCACTTGCACCGTAGGAGTAGCGTCCGTAGCATTACCTAAATTGATGCCAGGTCCATCCCAGAGGTACTGCAAAGTACCATTTGGAGAGGATGAGCCACTTGCATCCAGAGTCACCTGTGTGATCGCACAAGTAATTTCCTGAGGGTTGCCAGCATCTGCGGTTGGGAGATCTTGTTCACTGTCCACAAATACTACATCAGTTTGATCACAGCCATTGATTGCATTGGTAATCAACAAAGTATAAGTACCTGGCAACAAGACAGTTGGATTAAAAACTGTATCGTTGGTAGCTGTAATGCCGGGACCACTCCACAGGTAGTTAAAATTGGTACCGACACTTGAACCCAATGAACTCAAGGTGACGCCTGTACCCGAATTTGCGCAAGTAATTACCATATCACTGCCTGCCAATACAATTGGATTGATCGTGTCTATTGCAACAGTCACTGCCTCCACACTGGTACAGCCATTGTTGGCGTCCGTAAGTGTGAGCGAGTAAACTCCCGGAAGATTAACCGTTGGCGTCGCACTGGTTTGGCTGCCTGGCAGAATACCCGCCCCCCCCCAGAGAAAACTGATGTTCGGTCCTGAAGCGGATTGTGTCGCATCCAGTTGAGCCGTCGTGGCCGCACAAGTAATTATGCCGTCAGGTCCGGCTGCTATCGCCGGAGGAGTCTTGTTCAAATTTATGAAAACTTCATCGGTGGCGGTACATTCGTTTTGAGTGTTTGTCACCGTTACAGTATAGGTTCCGGAAACACTCACCGTTGGACTTGGCAGGTTGAAGTTGCCTGAGTTAATTCCAGGTCCTACCCAAATATACTCAATAAACTGACCAACACTATTACCAGAACCATCAATGGTTTGCGTCAACATCGCGCAAGTGATCAATCCGTCAGCGCCAGCGCTTGCATTGGGCGCTGCAGTGTCCTGGGTTACCATTACCTGATCGGTAGCAGAACAACCATTCTCATTGTCTATCACAATCAGATTGTACGGACCAGGCTGATCAATAACGGGGCTTTGGTCGCTCTGGTTGGCACCTGTGATGCCAGGCCCTGCCCAAACATATACAATCGTAGGACTGACACCCGAAAGACTGCCATCCAGCGTAACATTGGTAATCTGACAATTCAGGATCAGGCTCTGGCCAGCGTCAGCAGCAGGGATGACCTTGTTTTCGTCTACAAAAACAGTGTCAAACGTTACACAACTGTTCTGTGTATCCGTGACTTGAAGGATATAGGTCCCCTGAATGGTTACACTTGGCGATGGTTGGCCTTGATTGCCAGCATTGATACCAGGCCCCGTCCACAAGATCTGGAAATTCGCTCCCGAACTGGAGGCCGAACCATCCAGGATAGCTGTTGGGGCAGCACAGGTCAAAAGCCCGTCATTGCCAGCCAATGCCGTTGGATATGCTGCGTCCGTGGTTACCAGAACATCGTTGGTTGAAGTACACCCATTCGAATTGTCGGTCACCACAATGGTATACGTGCCAGGCAGGTCAATGGTAGGCGTTGGCAAAGACTGGTTGGTACCGTCTATGTCAGGCCCGGTCCACAAGTAAGTGAACTGCGCCCCGGAAGACGAATTGCCACCAATGGTAGCATTGACCGCGATACAATCAATGATTTGATCCGCACCAGCATCCGCAATGGGTGGTACAAGATCATCCGTCACATTTACCTGAGCAGTCGAAGTACAGGTATTTAAATTGTTGGTTACTGTTAGTGTATAAAGGCCTGGCGCATTGTTTATGACCGGGTTGGAAGAGTTTTGATTCCCCGCATTAATGCCCGGACCTGCCCAAAGCAATGTAAAATTGGCCCCCATATTGCTCCCGTCAGCACGAAGCGTGTCGATACCGTTGTTGAAACAATTGAGTATCAAGGGATTCCCTGCATTGGCCAAAGGATGAAGGGTGTCCAATGTGACCACCATTACATCTGTATTCTCACAATTGTTGTTGGTATTGGTCACCGTCAAATTGTAAATTCCAGGGACCGTAATATTGGTCGGATTTTGTGCGGTTACGTTGTTGCCGGAAATGCCAGGACCTGCCCAATTGTACACGATCCCAGCACCCGATGAAGAGCCCGAGCCGTTCAGGTTGACGCTCGTTACGGTACAGTTCAATACGCGATCACCGCCTGCACTGGCATTGGGAATGTTTGCATCTTGGGTTACAATGGTTTGATCCGTAGCCGTACATCCATTGATCGTATTGGTCACAATCAAATCGTAGGTGCCAGGCTGGGTCACCGTCGGGTTCTGCATCGTGTCATTGTCTACACCGATCCCGGGACCTGTCCAGAAATAGGTGATCGAGACCGGAGCACCACTCCCGTTTAGTACCACACCGTTTGGATTTCCACAGGTCAGTTGTTCGTCTACACCCGCATCGGCGGTGGGCAATGAAGTATTGATATTAACTAAAACAGTGTCGGTATCCGTACAGCCACTGGTGATATTCGTGATAAGCAGGATATAAGTGCCTTGTTGATTGACCGTTGGGCTATACTGATTCATGTTCCCGGCATTGATGCCAGGACCATTCCAGGTAGCTGTAAAGTTTGGACCATTACTCGATGTGCTTCCAATGAGTCTAACGCTGGGTTCTGCGCAAGTAATGATCGAATCAGCCCCGGCATTCGCCGTTGGCAGTACCTGATTGGAAGAAATAACCACCGTATCCTTTTTTAAACACCCATTAAGTGTGTTTAAAACGGTGAGGATGTATGTCCCTGCATCACTCACACTCGGCTGTGCAATATTCGACATGAAGTTGTTTGGCCCTGTCCAGGAAAAAGTGATGGGCTGGCCACCTGCATTGCCTGCACCCTGCAAGGTTGTGTTGGGCGCCATACAGGTGAGGGTATCATTTGGACCGGCTGTTGCAGTCGGGTTAGCGTTGTTCAGGGTCACCGATGTCGTAGCGGTACTAGAGCAACCGTTCCCGGTATTTGTAACGGTAACGGTATAGGTTCCAGACAGCAACACATTCGGATTCTCCTGCATTTGGTTTCCCGCGTTGATTCCGGGACCAGCCCAGTTCCAGGCTGCGGTAGGGGCATTGGTGATGCCATCGATCGTTACACTAGTCTGAAAGCAGGTGATGGTATCGCCGACTGCACTTACAGTTGGTGGGGTGGTGTCACCATTGACAGTTACCGTCGCGGAGGATGTGCAGCCGTTCGTTGGGTTCAGCACTGTGAGCACATAAGTACCCAGCTGGTTCACCGTGGGGTTTTGCTGGAACTGATTGGCCGGTGTAATACCAGGGCCTGTCCAGGTGTAGTTTACTCCGCCTGTGGGAGAACTGCCCATGAGCGTAACTTGAGGCGATACACAATTAATGTTGCCCCCCGTAGCGGTAGCGCCCGGTGTAAGGGCACTTGCCTGCACCGTCACACAGGTAGTATCGGCGCAATAAACACCACCACGTCCGTGCTGCAGGATCAGACAGTATTGGCCAGGCAGATTAACTTGTATCGTAGATTGATTAATGGGTCCTATAATTCCAGGTCCCGACCAACTATATAAGGTTACACCACCAGTGGAGTTGTTCACATTTGAACCTGTGCCATTAAGGGTAATAATTGCATTCGGACCACAATCCAGAACAGCGGGTGGGGCGATCTGCGCGATGGGGTTCAAAATAGCCAGGTCAACATTCACGATACTGTCGCAACCCAAAAAGCCGGTGCATTGTGTGGAATAAATACCTGTTTGATCATAGAATTCGTCACAAACCTGGTGGGATGCGGGATGGCAAAGGTTTACGAATTTTGTAGGCCCAAAATAAGTGGGTACCACGTTTATTTTACAGTTTACCACGCTATCACAACCCTGAAAAGCTGTGAGTGTTACCGGAAAGGTACCGGGCATGAAAAACTCCTCTCCTGCACACGTAGCAGATCCACCCTGACACATTAAGTGGGTTTCGTTGGTTTGTACTGTGGGAATTATCGTCACAAAGCAGTTTACCACACTATCGCAACCCAACCAGCTGTCAAGGGTAACGAAGTGATTACCCGCTGTAGAGTGGTTTACTCCGGCGCATTCTACCGTTTGTCCCTGGCATACACTCACATCTTCCTGTGTAGCAACATCCTCGCCAATGTAAATATCTATGCAAAGATTGGGAGCATTGGGACATACGATTGATTGTGCACAAACTTGCGCGGGTCCAGGCTCCAACCACTGTACTGCAACATTGGATACAGAATTGGCACTGCCCTGTATAACGCCCGCTGTTGGGGGGTCGATTGTCCAGTTTGACAGTGTATTGGTGGTATAATTACTCAAAAGATTTGATGGAAGACAGGGAGCACTATTTGGGCCATTGATCGTAGGATTCACCCCGTTAATGGAGTAATCACACAATGCACCAGCACTACCGTCAATCATTAAATAATAAGTCTGTCCAATTACAAGATTGCTCGCGATCAAGTCTTGACAAGTCCCGGATTGGATATTCCCAAGGCAGGGCGATACAAATTGGAAATTGATGCAATCTGCTGTAGATAAAACCGCCGCTTGAATTGCACCACCTTGTGCACAACCATAGGTACACATATCAAAAATTTCAGTTGCCGCATCTGCAGTAAAGGCAAAAAAATGATTGTTTTCGACCGTGGAGCACCAGGATGGTGGTAAAGATACCGGAGTACTAGTAAAAGTCGCTCCAAAATAGCAGTCCAAATAACTTGGATCTGGCAAAATGCACGCATCCTGAGCATTTGGTTCCGGTACGGGAATTTGGCATGGAGCACCATTACATTGAGCCCCCAATCTGCTATTCCAAATGAAAAGCAGCAAAACAGAGAGAAGTAGTGAGTAAACTTTCATCATAACGCTTTGATTTTAATAAGCACAAAGGAGGTAGAAACCAACTCCTGAGCAAAAATGTTAAGACGGAGCAAGGTAGCCAAAACGCTGCCTGACCTATGATAAAAAAGCAGCCCAAAGTTTGAAAAAATTAACCCTGGCCAATTGTAGAGGATCAAAAAAAATTTAGCAAGAACGCTTAAATCCAAGCCGAAAACGGCTCTTCCAGAATTCCTTTTAACGCAACCAAAAAACGGGCAGCATCGCCTCCATTGATAACGCGGTGATCCCATCCGATGGTCATGGACATCATAAGTCGCGGCTCGAATATCTTGCTGGTTTCATTCCACACGGGCTCCATTTGGGCCGCTACAATACTGAGGATCGCTACTTCAGGCCAATTGACGATGGAATGCATATTTGTACCACCAATTCCGCCAATATTTGAGATCGTAAACGTTCCGCCCGTGATATCGTTCATCGTTATTTTACCGCCCTTAGTGCGGGTACCAATGTCCGCCAAATCCACGGAGAGTTCGGTCAGATTTTTTTGGTCGGCATTTTTGATATTCGGCACATACAGCCCGGCAGGAGTGTCTACCGCAATGCCGATATTGATGTATTTTTTGTAGATGACCTCGTTGGTTTCAACGTCAAGACTGGCGTTAAATTGTGGCATCCGGCGCAACAAAATAGCAACGGCCTTGGTCAAAATAGCCGTCATTGTAAGGCTACCACCCGCAGCTTTCACCTGATCTTTATACTGCTGACGCAGGGCTTCAAGCCGGGTAACATCTGCTTTTTCAGAAATATAGGCGTGAGGAATCGTATTGGTAGCATACGACATGGCCTCTGAAATTTTCACACCCACATTGCTCTGCGCTTTGCGCTCTGTTTCGCCAAATTTTGAAAAATCTGGCAGCGGCCGTCTTGCAACAACACTGCCGTTCATAACTGATCCACCACCTGTATCCAGTTTCTTTTTGACAAAATCCACCACGTCTTTGTACGAAACACGACTCGCTCCTTCAGCAGGATGCACATCCGTAAGATTCACACCGAATTCTTTGGCACGTTTGCGTGCAAGCGGGGAACTGCGGAGGGTGGAGCTTGTTGCAGTAGCAGTAGCAGTAGCAGGGGCAGTAGCAGGGGCAGTAGCAGGAGCAGGGGCAGTAGCAGGAGCAGGAGCAGGAGCAGGGGCAGTAGCAGGAGCAGTAGCAGTAGCAGGGGCAGGAGGTGCTTCCGTCGGGGTGGCAGCTGCCTTTGCAACTGCTGGTGACGGTGCATCACTGACATCGGCGGCTGTCGTTTTGATCCGCATAACTAGGGTGCCCTCAGTGACTTCATCGCCTTTTTTGACGAGGATTTCTTCCACAACGCCCTCAGCATCAATAGGCATTTCGGCATCCACCTTGTCGGTGCCGACGACCATTACAATTTGTTCAAGCGAAACCTGGTCGCCAGTCTTTACCAATATTTCGGTCACCTTACCGCTCACACCGTCGCCTAGCGAGGGGAGTTTGTATTCATGGAGCATACGCTGCAATGCTGTTTTTGCTTAAAGTAGAGTGGGCAAAGATGCAGCGAGTTGCTGGTAAAGTTGGTGCCTTTCCCCTAGAAATAATAATTCACCCCAACATTTAGTCCCAACAAAAGTCGGTCTGGGAGACGACGGCTGTGGTGATCGTTGCGTGGAAAGTCCCCTGTCAGTGCCGTTTCAGCCACTAAACTGAGTTGACGGTTTAACCTGAATTCCGCTCCTGCCGACATCCAGTACCCCAGAATCAACTTTTTCTGACTCAATTGAACCGTGTAGCCTTCTCTGCCTGAAACAGGTTTAAATCTTGCATTCTCCGAAACCCGAGCCGAAATATCAAGCTGGTTTTTTACAATAATATTACCCAACAAACCAACCTTTACCTGACCCTGCAGCCGCCCACTCCCAAACCTATACCCCGCCAAAAGCGGGATTCGGAGCAATTCCGTTTGTTCGGACGTGGTGATTTTCAATGCGACCGGCTCGTCGTCCGGGGCTGGCGAACCGCTGGTTTCATCCATGCGCAGGCTTACCTCTGCCGTGCCTCCATAAGTGCTCAGATCGTAGTTGAAGGTTCGCCGCAAACCGGGACCTTGATGGGTACCATCACCAAACCGAAATCGGGGCGTATGGGTGGCGGTTCGGGTGGAATTCTGGTAACCAATGCCGCTTTCCAGCGAAAATCGCTCATTCAGCATTTTGCCCGTTTTGAACCACCAAATGGAGGATATACCCGCACTTTCCTGTTTGCTGGAAAATGCCGGGCGGCCCGGGCGAGCCATCGGTGTCCGGCTTCTTTCCATGCTGGCCAACAGACTTGATTGAACGCCCAAATACCATCCTGAGGCTTCGCGCAGCGGCTGAATCGGGATCAGAGAAAGGACTGGCAAATCTGGCTTTAGCCCTTCAATCCTGCTTTCCAGAGTCGGCAAGCACACAATGTCAATAGATTCTGGAGAATTTAGCGGTACACTATTTGGTTCAGTAGAGGTTTGGGACCTGACCACCATGGGTGTTCGATCCAAAATTGGTTCCGTCCGTGTATCTTGAATCTCCTTCAAATTGGATGGCGCCGAGGAGCGGTACACTGGATCAGCATTTTGGGTTGGCGTCGGTACTATTGATTTAGAGACCGGTGAGCTGCCTTTTTCTTCCTCCAATCGATTGCTTTCGGCTGAATACAATTGTGTTCCAGAGGCCTTTTCCGTCAAGAGCCGAAGTTTTTCTTCATAATACAGGTGTTCGCAAACTAGCGTCGAAAAGAGGATCAAAATAACCGCTGCAGCCAGGGCTTGCCAACCATAGCGCAGGTAGGAGGCGTGTGGCACAGGCACCGCCGACGGGGGCAGTAATTCACGCTCAACCCGGCTCCACATATCCGAAGCAGGGGCTTCTTCGTGGCCCTCAAACGACTTGCGTACATAGTCGTCCAATTTATCATCGTGTATATTTTCTTCCATGGCGGTCAAGTTGTTAGACTGTTTTCAAGCAATTTTCTGAAATGCGCTTTTGCCCTCAACAATTGAGATTTGGAGGTTCCGACTGAGATGCCCAGAATTTCTGCGATCTCGGGATGTGAATATCCTTCGAGAACGTGAAGGTTGAATATGGTGCGAAAACCAGTGGGTAGCTGCTGCAAAATTTTGATCATGTTTTTGGCAGCTGGTTCGTCCGATGAAAAAGAGGTTGGCTCGTCCGGAAAATCCTGCCCATCCAGTTCAGTCGTAATAAGGTTCTTTTTTTGTCGCTGGAGGTGTTGGAGTGCGGTATTGACAAACACCTTACGCACCCAGCCTTCAAAATTTCCTTCGCCGGTGTACTGGTTCAAATCACGGAACACTTTTACAAATCCTTCCTGTAACACATCTTCTGCATCCTCCCTGCAGTTGGCATAGCGGAGACACAAGGCGAACATTTTGCCCTTGAAGCACTCAAAAAAATGTTTTTGCGCAAGTCGATCGCCGTTTAAGCAGGCTTGCAAATTGGGTTCGGCCATGTCTGTCTTCAGATTATAACAAGGACGTTCTGGTAAGGTAGGTTGTGACAAAATGCCAGGGGTTGCATTTGGGGAAAAAATAAACAGGCTGTTTATTTTTTTCCCCAAATGCAACCCTTGCCAAAAACCTTGACCTAATCCGTCAGACACCATTCAATTATGCAGCCTCAAACCAGGCTGCCTTTGAAAACATTCACAACACTTTCACCTTCAAATACTTATCATTCATGTTAAAAGCACTCAAATTATTCCTTCTCCCCATCGTAGCCATAATGGCGGTGATGGTTTCCTGCAACAAATCAACGGAGCAGACCACTGAAGAACTCGTAGATCAAGCCCTTTACAGTGCCCAAGAGCGTGGTGGCATGGGCCGGTTTGGTTGCTACGAATTGGTTTTCCCAGTCACAATCGTTTTGCCGGATGGAACCACTGCCGAAGTAAATTCATACGATGAAGTAAAGCAATCCTTACGCGCCTACTTTGAGGCGAATGGTGGAGGTCCTCGTCCGCATCATGGACACCGTCCACACCTTTCTTTCGAATTCCCGATCTCGGTCATTTCTGAAGATGGAGAAATCATCACGGTAGATTCAGAGGAGGAACTTCGCCAGCTTCGTGAAGATTGTGCCGGTGCTACTTTCGGTCACCATAACCCACAAGGACACGGTCAGCATGGGCTTGCTTGTTTTGACCTCGTGTTCCCGATCACGATCGGATTCCCCGATGGAACCACTGCGGAAGCGGCCGACCGTATCGCCCTTCGTCAATTGATCCGCAACTGGCGGGAGAACAACCCCGGAGCCACAGGACGCCCGCAAATCCAATTCCCACTTACGGTGAAAATGGACGATGACGGTTCTTTGGTTACAGTAAACAGCCGCGAAGAACTACGACAGCTGAAAGAGGACTGCGAATAGTAAGTAGGCGTGCCGTAGGTACGCTATCTATGGGTTTTAGATAGCGTACCCTACGGCACGCTAACCTACTTACAAAGCATCCGCTCAAATATCTGATACACACCCCGTTCGACTTGCTCTAGCCCGACATTGGCTTTGTAGATCTCCAGCATATCTGCCAGGATTTTCTCTTTGTCGGCCGGTGTTTTACAATACTGCTCCTTGTAAGAAAAGATGATGTCCAAGGCATCAGCATCATCACAAGCCATAAAAATTGATTTAATTCGGGTGTATTCTGATGCCGTGAGTGTAGGAATAATGAGAATTTCCTCTTCTACAGAGATGTGCCCATCCGTATTGGCAGCATATAGCATGACAAAAGCGTGGAATTCGTCGTAGGTCCAATTGTCTGTTTGGCTGACCATATTTTTATAAAGGTTTGGAAGTGTAAAGATGGGTGGGGCTTAACTTTTGGTCGGCGAAAGTTAGTAAAGTTCAGAGATTCACCGCTTTAAAAACATACCAGTACTTACCATTTTCCCCTCCTGCCATACCTGAATGAAGTAAGTCCCTGCAGGGGTTTCTCCAAGATCAAGTACCGTTTTTTCAGTCCATCCGGCATCTTTTTTTTGCATGATCTGACGCCCTGCCTCGTCTGTCAAAATGATCGTTAAAGGCTTTCTTTCAAGCCCTTGCAGATCCAAAATAAGTTTGCGTTCCTGTTTTGAAACCGGATTTGGGTAAATTTTTATTTGTCCCGGGGGAGTTTCGGAAAGGCCAATAATAATCATGGTCACCGGTACAACATTGGAATTGATCCAGCCCGTACCCTGGCAAAGCACCTGAACCTGGTAATCACCCGAAGCCGTTGGGATATAAGTTTGACTCGTCGCGCCATCAATCGGAATTCCGTTGAGCAGCCATTGATAGCTGGTTGCCGGAGTCGAAATGAGCACGACATTGTCGAATGTGGCCACCGGGCTCACCGATACCACCACCTCCGATGCCGCAGCAGAGCAGCCGTTGTTATCCACCACTTCCACCGAATATGCTCCACAATCTGAAACGATGATCTGCTGTGTGGTTTCTCCTGTATTCCAAAGCCAGGAGGCAAAGCCTGCTCCTCCATCCAGCAAAATCGATTCGCCATACACCATTGAAATCGGGCCAGGTGGCTGTATAACCGGTACTGGCACAGCGGACACACTGATATAGCCGGTTTTAACAGATGAACCGGTCCCGGTAGCATTAACCACAGCCAGGCTTACATCAAAAACTCCCGGATTTTGATACAAAACCGTGGGGTTTGCCTCGGTAGAGGTAGCAGGCGTGCCACCAGGAAACGACCATTGGTAATCCTGACAAAAAGCAGTTTGGGTCGAAAATGTCACCGATAATGCTTCACAACCGCTGGTTTCGCTGGCCAGAAAATCCGCCGCAGGAATGCTCAGATTGGCAGGTTGAAAGCAGGTTTCAGCTCCACTGCAGGCAGGATTATTCGCTGTGGTATTCACGGAGATCTGATGCTGAAGCAGATTGATTCCTGTTGCCGCTTCCCAGGTATTTTGGTTGGCCATCCTGATGGCGTATTCCGGACGGTTGGTCAGCGCCGGGTACGGGTCAGCGAGATGCAACAAAAGTTCGTAACCCCCGGCAGGCATATCCAGCGGCAGGCAAAAGGCATGTTCGATCGTATGAATCTGATTTCCAGGCAACCAACGGCGCGGGTCGTCCGGCAGTTCAACGTGCCAGAGAATTCCGTCTGCAACATTACGCAGTAAAAGCCGCACTTTCCGTGCATTGAACGGTGCAGCAAAACCGGTATTTTTCAGGTCAATTTTCACCGAAATCGTCTGCCCCGGGCGGCCTTCTGAAGGATATGCTCCGGTTTGAAGTTCAAATCGGTAACCAAGTCGCTGTTTGATTTCTTCAATGCAGCCTCCACTGACCCATTCGTTGTTGACCGCATTGTTCCAGCCTGCATTCAGGTACGAAAAGTGCATCCTGGCCATTTCATGCTGCGCACCGCCACCTGGCTGTCCGACACAGTCGGAATAAGGATCCCAGTCAATGCAAGTTTCGCCGCCGACGGGTACAAATTGGCTGTCATGGGCAAAATAAGGCTTGAAAGCGGTCGTGTCTGAGCCGCTAAACCCCGTGTCATAATTTTTAAAAGTACCCAGATCATCGAAACTTGACAGGAAGCAGTCGTTATGAAAACCTGTTCGGGCTTTGGCAGTGTTTTGAAAGGCTTCGCCAGCAGTCAGCGGAGCAGCATCCGTTGGTGCATCAGCGCCGTAAACTGCCTTTTGTTTCATTTGCGGTATACGCACCTGGACTGACCTGTCTGTGGGTAATGCATCAAGCAAAGCATTCAGCACTTCAGTCCGGTCGTTCCAGTTTTGAGCGCTCAAGCCATATGGAGGCTGTGAATCATCACCAAAATAATCCGTGTAATAACCCTCCCCCCAGGCGCCTATAAAGCCCATATTGAGCAGGGCAATGATATCTGCATTGGCCTGGAACAGGGGCTTTAACTGTGCAATATGCTGTAATACAATACTTTTTGGGGCGTCGCCATAGGGCGGTGTAGATTTATGCGTATAGGCAAAACGCAGCACCAATTTGACCCCCGCTTGCCTCGCGGCATCAAAATCAAGCTGCATGGCAGCCAGATAGTCGCTGGAAATGGGACCGCTGATAAAGTCTTCCAGATAAAAACCCCGGTATCCAAGTGTTGAGTAAATGGAATAATCGGCGCCAAAAGGCTGATTCAGGGTTCGCCAATAGGCCAGACCAATGGCATCAAGCGGGGAGTAATTGCCGGACGAGGTTTCGGTAAATTGCATAAAACCGCGCTCCGGATTGGCAAAATCCTCCGTTGAAGGGATGTAATTCACTGTGACAGATGGCTGTCCGAAAACGGTCAACCTAAGGGTCAATAAGATGGCAAATAGTAGTTGGCTAGGGAAGGATCGGATCATATTAAACCTGAAATTTTTATAGTACCCTTGGGAGAAGTTTCCACAGGCAAACTTAGTGCAAATGCATGGGCTTTTTGAATTCCAGGAAAAGGCGTCCTTTGCAGTTTAAACGTCTTTCGCAACATGTCCCCATTCCCTATCCTTTTCTCCGACGAGCATTTTGTAGCCATCAACAAGCCGCCGGGAATCCTGATGCACCGTACCCGCATCAGTGAGGACAATGTGTTTGTGGTGCAACTTCTCCGCGACCAGATCGGGCAACGGGTGTACCCCGTGCACCGGCTCGACCGGGCCACCTCGGGTGTGCTGATTTTTGGAAAAAACGCCGAGGCCTCCGGGCGACTCGGCGAGCAGGTGATGGACAAAACCGTGGAGAAAAAATACCTCGTCATTGTGCGGGGCTGGGTGCCGGAAACAGGCACAGTGGATTATGCGCTGGACGATCCGGATTCTGGCAGAGGCCGACTTCAGGCCATCACCCATTACATTCGGCTGGGCACTTCTGAAATAGATCACCCCATCGGACTGCGACACAAAACCGCGCGTTTTTCATTGGTGGAAGCCCAGTTGGAAACCGGCCGCCGCCACCAGATCCGGAAACATTTTGCTCACCTCAACTACCCCGTTATTGGCGATAAACGCCACGGTGATGTGAAACACAATTCCTATTTCCGCGATGTATTTGACCTGCATAGAATGTTCCTGCACAGCATGTTATTGACCTTTAACCACCCGTATACCAACGAAACCATCCGCATTTCCGCTCCGGTAGATGAGGTGTTTGAAAGTACGCTCCGTCTGCTGGAATTAGAGGAATTTTGTCCGGAGATGGTTATTGACCGTTGACTGTTGACTGTTGACTGTTGACCATTGAAACACTCGTTATAAACACCTAATAACTCATGCCGACTCATTACACGCTTCATGCTGGAAGTCTAGCCGACCTTAAAATCCAGTCCTTTGAACTTCCCGCACCCGCACCCGGCGAAGTCCAGGTGGCCGTACGCGCTATCGGCCTGAACTTCGCCGATGTATTTGCCATCTGGGGACTTTACGGCGCCACGCCCAAAGGCGAATTCACACCGGGTCTGGAATATTCCGGCACTATTGTAGCGGTGGGTGAAGGCATCACCCACCTGCACCCCGGCGACCGTATCATGGGTGTCACCCGTTTCGGGGCCTATACCACCCATTTGAATATTGATGCGCGTTATGCAATTCCACTTCCTGCTGCTTGGGACTTCAACACGGGTGCGGCCTACCTGGTACAAACGCTCACGGCGTACTACGGTATGTCGACCCTGGGCGCTTTACAACATGGTCAGAATATATTGATTCACAGTGCAGTAGGAGGCGTTGGCATGCAGGCGCTGAAGATCGCAAAGGCCTATAATTGCTTCACCATTGGTACGGTCGGCAGTGCAGCAAAGGTCGATTTTGCCTTATCAGAAGGCTACGACAGGGTCATTGTACGTGGGAAAGATTTTGAGGAACAGCTCAAAAAGGCATTGGACGGGAAGCCGCTTCATTTATTGATGGACAGCGTGGGCGGTCCATTTTTCAGCATTCCGTTTTCGATACTCGCACCGATGGGTCGGGCTGTGGTATTTGGTTCGGCCCGATATGCCACCGCCAGCGACCGACCGAATAAACTTCACCTGCTTTGGCACTTTTTCACCCGCCCAAAAGTGGATCCTCAACGGATGGTAGAAACCAATCGCGCTGTGCTCGGATTCAACCTCATCTGGCTGTATGAAAACGCCGAACTACTTCGCGGCTTATTGGTTGAACTGGAGGCATTGCGCCTCGCGCCACCGCACGTAGGGCATGTCTTTCCATTTGAAAAATTGCCGGATGCGGTAAGGTTGTTTCAGACGGGGAAGACGGTGGGGAAGGTCGTAGTGGTTGTAGATGGTAAAGCAATCGTGTAACATTGCAGTGCCTTTTTATTTAATTCCCTTGTCCTAAAACGCATGGCCCACAACGAAAACACCAGAGTCAAAATCCCGGCAGTCCTGCACCTACATAGATTGGGCTTTGAGTATCTATCCTTATCTCATGCCAAGTGGGATGAGCAAACTAATATTTTCACGGATATTTTTAAGGAAAGTTTTCTCAGGCTAAACCCCGACACCGATGAAGCACACCTAAAACGTGCTTTGGATGACATTAAATTAGCTTTGGATTTCGAGGATTTGGGACACGCATTTTATAAAAAAATGATTGGACACCCTGACTTCAAGTTCATTGACTTTCAGGATTTTAACAACAATTCATTCCATGTGGTCACAGAACTCCCTTGCAAAAATGATGGGGAAGAATTTCGCCCCGATATTACACTACTGATTAATGGTCTGCCACTTGCCTTTATAGAAGTAAAAAAACCAAACAACCGGGAAGGCATTATCGACGAACGCAACCGAATCAATACGAGATTCAAAAATCGTAAATTCCGAAAATTCATAAATATCTCTCAGGTACTCATATTCTCTAATAACATGGAATATGACACCGAATCCATTGTGCCGATTCAGGGAGCCTTTTATGGTACAACTGCCAGAGAAGAAGCGATTTTCAACTGTTTCCGGGAGGAAGAAAAGTTCGATTTGGACACATTGTTGGGCCCGGAAGATGACGCGACGGAAAATTTCATACTGAAAGATAATAACCTGGCAATCATCAAACACTCGCCAGAATTTGCGACCAACAAAGACCCCAATACGCCTACCAATCGCTTGCTGACCTCGCTTTTCTCTCGTGAACGTTTTGCATTTTTACTGAGATACAGTATCGCTTATGTCAAGGAGCAGAAAGGTCTGGAAAAACACATCATGCGCTACCCGCAGATTTTTGCAAGCAAGGCCATTGAACAACGTTTGGAAAGCGGTGTAAAAAAAGGCATCATCTGGCATACGCAGGGCAGCGGCAAAACTGCGCTTTCCTATTACAACGTCCATTACCTGACTGATTATTTCCAGAAAAAGGGCGTAGTACCAAAGTTTTACTTCATCGTGGACCGACTGGATTTGATGGTGCAGGCCAAACGGGAGTTTGAGGCCAGAGGTTTAGTGGTTCATACAGTTAATTCAAAAGATGATCTGGTAGCGGACTTCAAGAAAAAACAAGTCATTCACAACCTAAAGGGCGAGCGGGAAATAACGGTTGTAAACATCCAAAAATTCAAAGACGACCCGCAGGCCCTAAAAACCAAAGACTATAATATCGATATT
>JAUSMG010000480.1 GCA_030645295.1 Saprospiraceae bacterium
ATTGCAAATCAAATGATTATGATAGGTCTGCAAAAACGCCTCGCCCCGCGCCTCGGTAATAGGACCGCCCGACGGTCCACCGGTGTTGTTTACTAAGATATGTATGGTTTGTTGTTCGAGCAGTTTGGTAACGCTGCTTAAAAGTCCCTGGCTATCGGAAAAATCGACCTTCAGATACCTATGTTTCTGTCCTTGCTCAGTATCAAGGGTGGCAAGGGCTTCCTTTAAGGCCGACTCCGTGCGTGCCATCAGCGTAACGTTAGCGCCCAATACAGCGAGTTCGATTGCCACTGCGCGCCCAATACCTGCGCTGGCGCCGCCCACGAGGGCGTTTTTGTGAAGTAGAGATAGGTTCATGTGCTTTATTGTACTGGCGACTGTAGTCGCAGAAATTGGCTGATTTCCAGAGGATTTCTACCTCATTCCAACGGTTTATTGATTCCCCCCCATTGCATTAAAAAACCCACCCAACAGATTCAGCTTTTGAAATGTTTACGCAACTGTTTGCGCAACGCGATCTGCCATTTTTCCATGGCCATGCCTTCGGGACGGCTGTGGTAGGGAACTTCTTTTTTTTTTCTTCTTTTTTGAGTCTTTTTTGGTGGAGGAGGGCGTTGTTGGCGCGGCCATGTTATTTTCGTTTTAAGGCAGCGAAAGTAGGGGATTGGGTTGGGATGAGAAAATTTGTAGTGTTTTTGGGGGTTGAAAAATTGAAATCGTTTTTATTATGACCAATCAGATACCGAACGGCGTAGCCGTGACATTTTATAATGTCACGGCTACGCCGTTTTATTACGCCCCAACATCCGTTGGGCTACCATAATGCCACGGCTACGCCGTTTTATTACGCCAACATCTGCTGGGCTACCATAGTGGCACTGCTACGCCGATTTAGATGGGTTCGTGAAAAATGTATTTTTCATCATGTTCAATCTCAAATTTTTGTAAGAATTCGAGGTATTCAGTGCGAAATGTCCGTTTTTTATGATGAGCCTCTTGGTTTTGAACGTATTTGTAAACCGCGTTGACCTGCGATTGACTATGAATGTTTTGTGCCCAAGCTCATTGATGGTTTGGCCGATGTAACCAAAAAGTTCTTGTCTGAATTCTGGTAAGATTAAACCCCTTCGGAATTTGACCGCGAATACGGTCTGGATGTGGATTTGATGGTAGGTGTTTGCCATGATTAACGTGTTTTGTTGAAAAATGTATTGTATAAAGTTATGGGATAAGAATGGATTATGCAGGGGTTGAATCTCGTTTCATTAAATAAACAATGTCATGTCAACGGTACTCTTGTGTCATCCTACGCATTTGGCAATCCCGCTACCCGACCGTGAACTAAAAAAATGCCGTAGGCATGATATTATGGTAACAGCTAACCATGTGATATATCACGAAACGGCGTAGCAGTGACATTATGGTAACCAGATGACGGGCCACTAACATAAAACGGAACGGCGTAGCCGTGACATTATATAATGCCACGGCTACGCCGTTTTTATCGCGCCCCAACATCCGTTGGGCTACCAGAATGTCACGGCTACGCCGTTATATTAGGTGCAAACATAAAAACTCCCGACAGCGCAAATGCACTACCGGGAGCCGTATAACTTTCAACTTGTTACTTTCAACTTGTTACTTTCAACTTGTTACTTTCAACTTGTTACTTTCAACTTGTTACTTTCAACTTGTTACTTTCCGCCTTTTGCAGCCGCAATCACTGCTTCAGAAACGCTTGCTGGTGGCGGAGCGTAGTGACTGAATTCCATGGTGGAAGAAGCACGGCCGGAGGTGAGGGTACGCAATTGTGTCACATAGCCGAACATTTCAGACAGTGGGACTTCGGCTTGAATAGCAACCGCACCACCCATACGTCCTTCCTGACCTTTTGGCAAGCCACGACGACGGTTTAAGTCGCCGATAACCGGACCAACATAATCTTCCGGTGTGATCACTTCCAATTTCATGATGGGTTCCATGATCACCGGTTTGGTAGCAGGAGCAGCCGCACGAAAACCTTCCTTGGCGCACAATTCAAACGCAATTGGCTTGGAGTCAACGGCGTGCATGCCACCATCAAGCACCTTCACCTTCATGGAGTCAATGTTGTAGCCGGCAAGGATACCATTGCTCATCATCTGCGTGAAACCGTCGGCAATAGGCTTCTGGTAGTTCTTGTCGATGGAACCACCAACAATACCCCATTCGAACTGCAGTTTCTTTTTGCCGCTCTTGAAGTCGTCGCTGTTGAGGAAGTCCTCATCGGCAGGGCCGAGGGTGAATTCCATATCGGCGAAAAGACCTGAACCACCCGTTTGCTTTTTCAAGCGTTCGCGGTGCGTGGTTGTTTTGGTCAAAGCCTCTTTGTAGTTTACCTGTGGAGCACCTTGGTTGCATTCCACCTTGAATTCGCGACGAAGACGGTCTACGATAATTTCAAGGTGCAATTCACCCATGCCGCTGATGACCGTTTGGTTGGTATCCTCGTCGTATCTCACGCGGAAAGTTGGATCTTCCTCTGCAAGTTTGTTGAGGGCCATACCCATTTTGTCCAGGTCTTTTTGCGTTTTTGGTTCAACCGCCAAACCGATTACTGGCTCAGGGAATACCATACTTTCCAACACAATCGGGTGGTTGACATCACAAAGGGTATCACCGGTACGAATGTCTTTAAAGCCTACTGCTGCCGCGATGTCGCCCGCTTCTACCGAATCAATCGGGTTTTGCTTGTTGGCGTGCATCTGATAAAGGCGGCTGATGCGCTCTTTATCTCCTGTGCGGGTATTCAAAACGTAAGAACCAGCGTCGAGTTTACCAGCGTAAACGCGGATAAAGCACAAGCGGCCCACGAATGGGTCGGTAGCGATTTTGAACGCCAATGCGGTGAAAGGCTCCGTTACTGAAGGTTTGCGTGTAACTTCTTTTTCTGTTCTGGGGTCAGTACCTGCCACGGATTCGATGTCAATTGGTGCTGGAAGGAAATAGCAGGCAGCGTCGAGGCAAGCCTGTACGCCTTTGTTTTTGAACGCAGAACCGCACATCACCGGGGTCATTTTCAGATCGCACACTGCGGCACGAACTGCTGCGCGCATTTCATCGACCGTGATGCTCTCCGGGTCTTCAAAGAATTTTTCGAGCAGTTTGTCGTCGTATGAAGCAACTTCTTCTATCAGTTGCTGACGAAGTTCATGCACGGTTTCTTTCAGATCCTCAGGAACCGGGATTTCCGTGTAGGTCATGCCCTGGTCGTGTTCATTCCAGACAATTGCTTTTCCCATCACGAGATCTACCACGCCTCTAAAGTTGTGCTCAGCACCAATGGGCACCTGAAGTGGAATAGCATTTGAGCCGAGCTTGGCTTTCATGTCTTTTACCACCATCATAAAGTCAGAGCCGGCGCGATCCATCTTATTGACGAATGCGATACGCGGCACTTTATAATTGTCGGCCAAACGCCAGTTGGTTTCGGACTGAGGCTCTACGCCATCTACTGCCGAAAACAAGAAAACCAAGCCGTCGAGCACACGAAGCGAACGATTCACCTCAACCGTGAAGTCCACGTGGCCAGGGGTATCGATGATGTTGAAATCATATAATTGACCGTCCACTGTCCAGTGACATCTGGTAGCAGCTGAGGTGATGGTGATGCCGCGCTCTTGTTCTTGCTCCATCCAGTCCATCGTAGCGGCACCTTCGTGCACTTCGCCGATTTTATGGTTGACACCAGTATAGAAGAGCGTACGCTCGGTGAAAGTCGTTTTGCCCGCATCAATGTGGGCGGCGATACCAATATTCCGGGTAAACCGAAGGTCCGTTGCCATGACTTTTTCTTATTGAGTAAGTGAGAGAATGTGTGAATGTGTGAAATGGGATGCAAAAATACGTATTCAGAACAAAGTATCGCTTTTAGACGATAAACCCCCATTTTTCTGAATGTTAATTTTGAGTAAACCCTTTGATTTCTAAGAAAATTTTGAGAAATGAAAACGGTGTTTCTTTTTCAAAACCTCTAAAAATGCCGATACCGCCGAAAATTGCGATCCCAAACACTATGCTGGGAGTTGCAATCTTCGGCGGTAGAGCGGTGGCTTAGCCTTGCTTAACGTCCACGGAAGTGGGCAAAAGCGCGGTTCGCTTCAGCCATTTTATGTACGTCTTCGCGCTTTTTCACTGCGTTGCCTTCGCCTTTTGCGGCGGCCATTACTTCAGCAGCGAGTTTTTCGGCCATGCCTTTGCCGCTACGGGCGCGGGCATATTTGATCATCCACTTAATTCCGATAGAAACCTTGCGGTTGGCAGGAAGTTCCGTTGGAATTTGGAAAGTAGAACCACCAACACGGCGGCTACGTACTTCCACTTGTGGCATAACGTTGTTGAGAGCTTTCTTCCAGATCTGCAACTCGTCCTCGTTGGTGCGGCCTTTTACGATGTCAAGTGCATCGTAAAAAATGCCAAATGCAACGCTCTTCTTGCCGTCCCACATGAGGTTATTTACGAAACGTGTTACCATCGTGTCGTTATAACGCGGGTCTGCGGCCAATACTCGAGGTTTCGGTTTGTGCTTACGCATTTCTTAGTTATGAGTTATGAGTTATGAGTTATGAGTACAAAAGCCACGAGTTGCAATAACTCATAACTCATAACTCATAACTTAAAAATTATTTCTTTGGACGCTTGGTGCCGTATTTCGAGCGGCTTTTATTGCGTTTTTGAACGCCGGCGGTATCAAGCGCGCCGCGGACAATGGTGTAACGTACTCCGGGAAGGTCTTTTACACGACCGCCGCGTACGAGCACAATGGAGTGCTCCTGGAGGTTGTGACCTTCGCCCGGGATGTAGCAGATGACCTCGAGGCCGTTGACGAGGCGCACTTTCGCTACTTTGCGGAGGGCTGAGTTAGGCTTTTTCGGCGTGGTAGTGTACACACGGGTGCATACGCCACGCTTCTGCGGGCTGGAATTGAGCGCTCGGCTCTTGCTCGCATACTCCACCTTTTCGCGGCTTTTCCGCACAAGTTGATTGATGGTTGGCATACCGTTATTTTTGCTAAAATTTGTATAACTCGTTCAAAATCAATGAAAAAAGGACGAAAATTCACTCCCTTTTCCCAAAACGGTGGCAAAGGTAGTTCTACTTCCGGCTATTTTCCAAGCAGGAGTCAAAGTTTTCTGTGTGAAATATGTTATTTGGGTTTAAATTTTAGCGAATGCTGGAACAGCCGCATGGCCTACCGAATTACCGTAAGCCCTCCTTTCAGAATTTCAGTGGTTGGTCACGGCCTTAAGGTATAGCACTACATACGGCAACCCAGCCGAACTTTTATCGAACATCCCCGGTCTGATCTTTTTTGAAATGTGAGTGCGGAGTTGTTCCTCATAGGACTGAATACCAGCTGTGTTGTGGCCACTGCGCCAGGAATTCCTAAATCCTATCTTATCACCGTCACGTCACCGTCGTATTGCAATTCCGCACCGTCAATAAAGCGTACCAGCGCATACCAGGCAAAAACACCGTCTACCTTTTCCCCCTTTGCAGTACCGTCCCAGCCGAAGTTGGGCTCATTGAGGCCGAAATTCTGATTTTCGTAGATCAGGCTCCCCCAACGGTCGTAAATGCGCAATAAGGAGATCTGCTCCGCAGCTGGTCCGCCGAACCCTGTGAAATGATCATTGGGGTAGGGCTTGTCCGGGGCAAAAATGTTTGGGAAATAAACCGGACGGTCTTTCTTGACGCGAATGTGGACCGTGTCGAAGGCCATGCAACCGTCTTCATCAGTGATCTTGACGATGTACGTGATATTGTCAATGGCGGTAACCGTGGGCTCGGCAATATTGGTTTCACTCAGCCCGATTGCAGGCGTCCATTCAAACAAAACCGTACGGCCAAAGGGGGCTGTAATGGTACTAATGTCTATCGTAAAACCAAGATCCAGTGTCGTATCAGCGGGAATTGCGGATACAATAAGTTCGGCAGGCTGACTAATCGTGGCAAATACCGAATCCTGACAGCCATAAGCATCCTTGACTTTCACCCAATAATCCCCCGCGAGCAAATTTTTCAAAGTGTCGGACGCGAAGAACGTGATGCCGTCCGGGCTGAACATATACGGAGGCCGACCTCCAAGACCTTCCACCCGGATCTCGCCTTCGGGGGTGCCGTTGCAGATCAGGTCTAACACATCGATCAAATTTACCGCAACATCCGGCGGCTCGGTGATGAATACTCCTCCTTCTATGATGCATTCATTCCGATCTGAAACCGTTACTTCATATTGACCGGGCGCTAAATTGCTGATGGTCTGCGTGGTTGCTCCGGTGGACCATTCATATTGGTACAAGCCTGTGCCGCCGGATGGTATGGCCTCTGCCATGCCGTCATTAGCCCCAAAACAGGAAATGTCAACGGTGTCAAGGGCCAGTTCCAGCACTGGGTTATCTACAACCGTCACGGTGAAGGTTCCTTTACACAACACGGCGTCTATGGCTTGAATGGTGTAAGTGCCTGCTGCGAAACCACCCTGAAAATTGCTGGGTATGTAGCCGTTACCAAAATCGAATTGCACAAGGGGCTTGCCATTGGTCACATTGAGCGTGATGACCCCATTGGCATCGCCAAAACAAAGTGGCGGATCCACAGAAGCTACTGCGGTTAAGATCCGTTCATCTACCTGAATGCCCAGATCGGTTTTGCAATTGTTAAAGTCCACGATGGCTAAGGTGTAGAAACCCACACCAAGGCTGTCCAGCGAATTTTCAGCCGTAAAGGGACCGTTGTTCCAACTGAACAAATACGGCGGGGTGCCGCTCGTAATATTGTTGATGGTGATCTGCCCATTGGCCGTTCCATTGCAATCTGGTGCTGCAATAAGGGTGTCTACCTGTACATCGGGGTAAATGAGAACAGATTGAATATCAGTGACTTTGCAACCCAGATCGGTTTCAAGGGTCAATACCACGGGGTGAACGCCAGGGGTATTGAAAGTTACGGTATGCGGACCGGGGCCGGTGGCGGTTTGTGGCATCACATCGGCTCCAAAGCTCCAGTTCCAGGCGGTGATGGCGCCCAGGGGGAAGGTGGATGCATCCAACACCTGCACAGGCGTCCCGAGACAAACGGCATCCGGGACGGTGGTAAACTTCGCTTCTGGACCAAGGAATTCACCGGTGCCCCCAAATTCAATGGAAAAGCCATTGCCAGTGGCCGAGAAATTGTTGACCACCAGCGCGTATGTTTCCCCCTGAACCATGTCCAAAGGAGCGAGCCAGGCATCGTCCCCGGGTTCAGAACAGCCAGCGTCTTCACTAATATCGGGGTCTCCAACCACCATGCCCGTAGGGCCTAAGCAGGCTGCAGAGTTTATGCCCTGACTTTGGCCCGAAGCCATACAGCGTTCCACAATTTTGTTGTTACAGTTTCCGATGCCATTGGGCAGACGGTAAATAATAAAATCAAGATCGTCCGGTCCGTTCAAGGGGGTCAAGGTCATGGTCAAAGTACCTGATTGCGCACAAGTCCAGACAAACCAGGTAGAATTGGATTCAAATATACCCGGCACACCATTGTTGAAGCAGTTGGCATCCTGAAGCTCCTGATTATTGCTGCCGGCGCCGGTTACATATTGCACCACAAAAGGAGATTTGTCACAAAGAATGGAGGAAGTAGGGCAGTCGGAGGTCGGTTCAACCGGTGGGTTGTAGTTGTTGATGCAGATTTGAAAGGTTCCTTCCTGGCCACCACCGCCCTGAACACGCACCAGGTAGGTGGAACCAACAAAAAGGCCGCCCTTGTACGCTTCTGCCACGTTGTTGTTGCCAGAGGATGCGTCGCAGACCAATTCATTGATGACTCCGCCGCAGGTGCCGAAATAAAGTGCCACCTGTGGGTTTTGCAGATCACCGCCAGGAGACTGTGCAGTTGCGCCACGCACGGTGATGGTAATATCGGTCGCCAGCGCGGTAAAGGCGAACCATACGTCGCTTTGTACGGAGCCGAAACAACCCGGTGCGCCATAGGTCGAGGGTGTAGCCGCCAAATTTGTGTAGGCATCTACAGGACTACACCAGGTGAGGGCAGCGGGAAGGACGATGGGACTGGAACACTCGTCGTTGGTAGGTTGGGCGAATGAACTGGCAGCACAGCATACAAAGGCAAATAGTAGGGTAATTTTTCTCATGGTATACGATTTGATATCGGTCTTTATTTTGGAAAATTGGAGTAGTGTACAACCCTAGACGCAAAAACTGCCTTCTTTGTTGGCTAAATCTTTAGTCAAAATTTTCTTAAAATGTTGAAATTCAAACGGAGCCCCCTTTTGGACCATTTGGAAATCTGCATTAACGCCGCAAATTAGCAAAATAAGCTTCGCCGGAGATTCTCTACTTTTGCCGCCGATGAAACATATCCCCAATGCGCTCACGCTGGCCAACCTGTTTTGCGGCTGCTGTGCTTTGCTCTACACTTTTTACTGGCAGCCAGAAATGGCGGCTCTTTTTACTGCGGGTTCCTTCGTATTCGATTATCTGGATGGGATGGTGGCACGGGCCTTAAAAGTCAGTTCGCCGCTAGGAAAAGAACTGGATTCTTTGGCTGATGTGGTTAGTTTTGGGGTAGTACCGGGGGCCATGTTATACCGAATGATGAGTGGTGATGTTTCGATATCGGCGGCTTTTGGCAACTCGTTCGTAGAGATTAATGCGCTGCCCGCTTTTGTGCTTTCTGCCTTTTCTGCGCTGCGGTTGGGAAAATTCAATCTGGATACCCGACAGACCAACTACTTCATTGGTCTTAGCACTCCGGCTTGTACCGTTTTCGTATTAGGACTGGCGCTCACGGCGCATCATAATTTATTTGGATTGAAGGAACTGATTGAAAATCAATGGTTTTTGTATGGACTTGTCGGACTACTCTCCTGGCTATTGGTGAGTGAGATTCCAATGTTCGGCATGAAAATCAAACGGTTTGACTGGAAGAGCAATGTGTTCAACCTGATTTTTTTGGCCTTGCTTGCGGTGCTTGTTTTTTTCCTGGAGGAGCTGGCGCTTTCGGCCATCATTGTTTGTTACATTCTTTTGTCCATCCTGTTTAAAAAGAAGATCGTTGCCGATAGTGTGGGATCATAAGACCCTCCGCAGGGCATCAAACGAATCACCACATCACCGAATCACCACATCACCAATTCACCACATCACCAATTCACCAATTCACCACATCACCAATTCACCACATCTTCAAATCCACCTTTAGCATGAAGTTTATCGCCGAAATTGACATTATGCCCCACCGTGAACTGCTTGATCCTCAAGGCAAAGCAGTGGTGAATAACATGAAACATCTTGACCTTTCAGGCATTCAGGATGTGCGCATTGGCCGCCACGTAAGTATGACGCTGGAAGCCAATTCCGAGGCTGAAGCCCGCCAAAAAGTAGATACTGCCTGCCAGAAATTGCTGGCGAACCTTATCATGGAGACATATTCGTTTTCGATTAAAACAGCCTAAAGACGTTGGATGCTGGACGTTAGACATTGGACTTGCACTCATGCGTCCATAGTCTGTTGTCCAACGTCCAAAATCCAATGTCCAACATCCAACGTCCAACGTCCAATGTCCAACATCCAACGTCCAACATCCCAATGCTCTACATCGTCCCAACGCCCATCGGCAACCTGGAAGACATCACCCTCCGCGCCATCCGGATCTTGAAGGAGGTGTCTGTCGTGTTGGCGGAGGATACCCGCACGAGCCGCCGGTTACTCGATCATTATGAGATAAAAACACATCTGCGTGCTTTCCACGCCCATAATGAACACGCCAAGGTGGAACATGTGGTAGACGAACTGGCCTCAGGCGTGACCATGGCCCTTATTTCCGATGCCGGTACTCCCGGCATTTCAGATCCCGGGTTTTTGCTGGCACGGGCCTGCCATCGCCGGGGTGTTCGGGTAGAATGTTTGCCGGGGGCTACGGCTTTAATTCCGGCACTTGTAGCCAGCGGATTGCCTTGTGATACTTTTCATTTTGAAGGTTTTTTGCCGCACAAAAAAGGCCGTCAAACCCGGTTGAAATACCTCTCCGCGCTGCCACACACCTTTGTTTTGTATGAATCGCCGTTTCGGCTGGTGAAATGTTTGGAAGAACTGATCGTGCATTGTGGTGCTGATCGACAAGCCTGTGTGGCGCGGGAACTCAGTAAAAAATTTGAGGAAGTAAAAACCGCTCCGCTTTCCGAACTGCTGGCGCATTATACCTCGAAAGAAGTGAAGGGCGAGATTGTAGTAGTAGTGGGCAGTTGGCAGTAGCAGTTGGCAGTAG
>JAUSMG010000482.1 GCA_030645295.1 Saprospiraceae bacterium
CCAATATCCCCTTTCGCCAACAGGGTTGCTCCAAACCGCCCTTCCGTTCTGGATATTTCCGGCACGATGGTTTCGATCACCTCAAATGGGAAGTCATCGGCAGAGATTTCGGCAACAAACTCGCCCGGGCGAAGCGTGATGTTCAACCCTTCCACCGGTTCTTCAGCCCCCTCTTCCCCATCTCCGATCAAATAGCCTCCGGCCACCCGCAGTAGTTGTCTTTGACTGCCTTTGTCCAATAAAAAAACCTTGCCCAACAGGGGCTTGGAAAGGTCTTGCAGTTCTAAATTGCACAATACCTCGCCATAGGGTTTGTCGTTGATATACAACATCTCAGAAAGCAAATCTACGCGTATGGATTGCATCAGGAACACATCCTCGATCCTTACCTCAAAGTCATAGGCTTTCCCACGCAATTTGATCTGTGTGGTGTCCAGAAATCGGTTGGCCTCGCTCAGATCAAAATTGGTCAGTCCAAATCTAAGCCCTCGACCATTGTTCAGGCTTTCAAGCGTGATACGTTTGAGGCCATTGAACAACTCCAAATCCTTGGTTTCGAAATGGTTAGCCCCAAAACGAACATAGTTCTCGTCCTCAATCAGCCATTCCTGACTGAATAGTTTGATCTTGGAGGCATTAAAGCTCAACTGCCAGAGGGAATCAGCCACCGATAGGTCGCCATTGAGGTAAATACTCTCGACAATGCTGTTCGGGGTTTCGTCTTTTGCCTCCAGTTTAAGGTGAAAAACATCGCCTATCAGCGGTCCGCCCAGCGTTATCGACGGGAGTTTTCTTTTTTTGTTTGCCCGATTGTCCGGCAGTCGAAGGTAAAGCCAGGCCGAGTCGCCTTCACTGTTCCAACGCAGGCTCGGGTCACGGAATTCTGCGGCACCAAAACGGATCAGCGGAGCTTCCACAATGAGCGATGAAGTGCCTCGGCGGGCGTCTACACTAGCGCGGGCCCGTACATCGCGCAGGGTGTCCAGCCTTGGAGCAAAAAGCTGGGCCAGGTTTCGGGAGTTTCGGATTTGAAAACTGAGATCGTAATGGTCCGTCAGCGGCAATGAATCATTGGCGGGCAATCCGAGTTTTTCCACAAATGCCGGGTGGTGTTTCCCCAACAAACGCAGCAGGTTTTTAGGTGCGCGGGCAATGCTGAAATCGCCCGTCATCTGACCGGTTGCCACATCTGAATCGAAGCCAAAATACCGGGTTCCATCCGGACGGAAATAAGAGTTAAAACGCAGATATTCAAGACTATACCAGGTTTCAAGATCTTCGAGAATCTTAAAATTCTGAAGGCTGGCCGATCCCACTATCTCGTCCACATTGCGGCCGCGCAGTTCAATTTTTTTGACTTCGCCAAAGAGCACCCAATCCTGTTTGACCAATTGTAAAACACCCAGATCCAGTCGGCGGATCTTGGCCGAAAAGTCGAAAACCGGAATGGAATCTTTTAAATTGATGTTGCCATCAAACACGAAATCAACGTTCGGGTCATTGCTCTCTACTTTTCCATCAAACACATATTTTTCAAACTTCCCGTTCAACTTGATGTCGCGATATGGGTAATTATTGTAAAAAAAAGTGTCGATTTTTCCGCTCACCCGCGCATTGATGGTCGGCAAGGTGAGGCCCGTAGAGTTGTCGGCTACATTAACCTGGAAAGTACTGGGTCCAAAATCGCGATCCCCTGTCCAGGTTGCCATGTCAAAGCCGCGCATTTTCAAATCCCCCCGATAGATGGCTTTTTCCGGGCCGTCTTTGAGGTTTAACTGCATATCCACCTGACCAGGTCCCAGACTGGTGACAAATTTGCCATAAAGCACGTGGTCGAAGCCGTCGAAAAGTTGATAACTTCCTTTGAAGGATATTTTGTCGAGCTTGAAAAACTGCTTGGGTGGTCTGAACCCCGGCACAACACGCGCGATGGTGTTCATGTCCGTTAAAAGTTCATCAAAATCGAAGTTCAGTACCATCGGCTCGTCGTTGTCGCCAAGTCCTCTACCGTCAAATTCACCGCGTAAACGGGTAGAATTGCCTACCAGAATATCCAGATTATCTGCTTTCAATTTACCATTAACCTTGCCACTCACCGTGCCTGATATGTCGGCGATAAGGTCTTTGTTGGTCCTAAAGAATTCATTGTTAAACACTGATTCTTCAAAATGGCGCACGTCCCCCAGACGTATTTTTGATCCGGTGGCAAGACGAATGTCCATGGTCACGTTATTATTAAAATCCCCAAGCTGGTCAAGCCAGGGGTCATCTTCAGGGGTATCCTCATAACGAAACATGAGCGTATCTCCCAGCGAGGAACCTCCTGAGGTTTGGATCTTTGCTCCATAAAGTGCTGACAATGAATCTGTCAGCAACAATCTCCGCGCCTCGCCGTGCGCCAGTGCAAAACCGCTCTGCTCCCGCGCGGTAATGTGTTTTACGGCCCCAAAAACATCAAAAACGTCCTCTGTGGTAGGTCTGCCATCCGCATCCACGGCAGGTTTTTCGCCGATGTACATTTCAAGATTATCTGCCTGCGCATCAATATCCTGGACATCCAAATGGTCGAAGTCCATCACTTCAGGCGGAGTTTGTTTTCCGGGCGAACTGCGGAAATTATCAAAACGGAAACCACTACTTTGCAGCACCATTTGTCCCACGGTGATGCGTAGCAGTGGGGCAATTTTTAGCGTGTCGGTTTTGAGTACCAATGGTTTAACGTAGGGCATAAAGCCCGGTGGGGGTTCACTTCTGCCTTTTTCAAAACCAACCTGTAATCCAATGAACGACACCGAACGCACGTCGATCATATTCTTGCCAAGGTCAATATTATTGATCTTCACATTGCCCTCTGCGACATCATACGACATTATTCTACTTCGAATCTCCCCATCCCGGAAGGAAT
>JAUSMG010000484.1 GCA_030645295.1 Saprospiraceae bacterium
GAAGGATACATAGCTGTCGGCCTGAACGTCTCCAAAGTCGCTTCCTCGAACGGACAATACAGCTCCGATTCCCCCCAGGATTTGCGTGGGTTGAAGCGAGGTGATGGTCTGAGAAAAACCGATCTGAAGCAGCGAAATAAGGCAAGTGGTAAAAATTATGCGCATAAAAAGCGGCGGTTGTTCGGGCAAAGATGCGCTTATCCGTTTTTGGAGAGCGGATTATTATGCAGCAGGATGCAAGCCTCTGTCTCGTCCTGAAACAACTTTACTGTTTAGATCCCCTAATGCTTTGGCAATCTTAATGGTTGCCATTCTGTTGATGAATGTATTCTTTAACATATTTTCGTTCTCAATAATTCCAATGCTAAGTTTTTTTCTCTGGCTCGCCCAACGCGTATTGCATCAATAAGGGCCAGGTATTCGTACAACTGAGGGTCCAGATCCACCGCCTGAATTACTGAAGGGTAAAGGGGTAAAATACTGTGCCCCCGCATATGGCCTTTGGCGTAGGGCCAGACAAAGTTTTCGCTGCTGCTAATTAGATGTACCAGCGGTTCAGCACTATGGGCCGTTGGGATACCCCGGACGACCGCCCCCGGTTGCTGTGGGAACATGAATGGAACGCCATATTGCAATAGATCCAGGAATGGCTGCCTGGCTACCGCTTTGCCTTTGTTTTGCAGCAATCGGGCATAGGCAGACCTTTTTAAGGACGCACTTATTTCGGACTGGCTGATAGACAGGGATTTGGCCAGGGAAATTTGATTCCATGCCCCCTCCTTCTCAAGCAGCAATTTTAACAAGACTACCAGATCTTGTGGCCGCAGCGTGGGAATTGCTTTGTTGTTCATGAATTATCATAATTTTCGATACGCAAATATACCTATCTATTGCTTGATATTCAGATGTTTGAAAAAAAATATCGCATATCGCGATACGAGATATTGCAGAGTTCATTGTATTGACCAACTCCCCTTTACCTGCCAATCCGAGTAACCAGATCCCGTCAGGAAGACAACTCAGCCAAAGATTGATTGCTCAGGTTAGCAAACAAAAATTTGCGGCAAAACATTGATGATCAGTCACATTTGTGTGCATCCCGTTGGTGCAAACACCAAGTCCGGTGACACCCCCCCAATAAAAAACGCGGACCCGACAGATCCCTCTGTCCAGTCCGCGTTGCGTTTTCAGCCAACAAATTCTATCGCAAAACCACTTTCCCGCTGCCCAGCAACTGACCATTGCTGCGCACCTGGAGCAGGTACAGTCCTGCGGGCAATTCCCCGCGCTCGAAGCGCCATTGTTCGCCGCTGGCGTTGGCGCTGCGCACCGAGCGACCGGTGGCATCGCGCAGTTCCACCTGCCATTCCTGCAAACCTTCAATGCCGCGCAGTTCGAGCAGGGCCGTTTGGGCGACCGGATTGGGCAACATGCGCAGTTCGAGACCCGCACGCAAAGGCTGCCAGGCGCTCACGGTGATAAAGTCTTCTCCAACGCGGTGCACCGTAGTATTGGTGATGACCGCTTCGTTGAAGTCGAAGAAAATGGCCGCTGAATTCAGGATGTCTGTCTCCAGGGGCACGTCGGACTTTTGTGCAATGCGGAACGAAACGAAGCCATTGGAGGCGTCCAGGTTGGTGCTGCTGTCGGGCAGCAGGATATTGTCAAAGGTAAATTTGATGTTGCGGTCGCCGTAGAACTCAAAGGTGTACGGGTGACTGCTGGCGCCGGGGCGCACCGTAGCCGCATCGAGCCAGGCCGAGAGGGTATCGCGGATGACCACCGTGAAGGCCGTGTCGGTGCCCGTGTTCTGGAACCGGATCAGGTACTCCAGGTCGGCTCCGGGCTTGATGTACCGCGCTGCACCGTAGCCGAGGGGGAATCCCTGTTTGTCGTTGGGGTCGTAGGATCCAATGTTCTCGGTGCAGTCAATGTCTACCCAGGGGTCGTTGTCGCCCAGTGAAAACTGGTTCACAAAGCCGATGCTGAACGCTCCGCCATTGGCGCAGCCTTCCAGGGTTTGCATGGGGACGGACAAGCCGGGATGGAAGGGTTCCTGTGCCACTTCCACACGCCAGGTGGCGCCATTTGCGGGTACTTTGAAGCGATGTTCTTCGTCAGGCGCCAGGAATATGGCCGGTGGTGGGGCATTCATGAACATCACCGCATCTTCGATGATGACGTACTCCAGGGGTGCGCTCGTGCTGCCATTGCCGACATTGCGGATGGTGAACTCCAGGGAATCGGTGTTGCACTCGGCCAGGACCTGCAGGCTGGCGCCCGACCACAGCGGGTCGACCGGCTCGCAGGAACCCGTTGGATAGATAACCGCTTCGCTGCAGTGCGTCTGACCGATCGTGGCGTTGCAACTCACCTGAACGGTCACGGAAAAACTATTGCAATCGTTGAACGGCACGGTGCCGAGGTCGAAACGGAACAGGTTGTTGCCGAGGTCGGTATACGCCAAAGAAGCACCGGTAACGCTCAGGAAGTCGTCGAACTGGATCTCCGCGTAGGCATCGGTGGCCTCCGCAGTGCCCTGATTGCAATAATGGACCCAGTAGGTATTGCTGAAACAGCGGCGCAGCATGGGGATGCCAATGTCCACCGTCATGGCCGGACAAAGGGCCCCGGGCTGGAGCAGAAAATCGCGTTCCAGCGTTTCGTTGGGGTTGATTGTCAAGGTGTAAGATGCCTGACAGGGTGTCCAGAGGTTGTTGGCAGGTATGACCTCCAGCGTGTAGGTTCCGGCATAAAGTTCTATCCGGTAATAGCCATCGGCGTCGGTGTTGGTAAAAAATTCATCGCCAGTGGCATCGGTGATGCGAATTTTAAAATTGGCCAGGCCTTCGTCGGAGGCTTCCTTGCTGCAGTTGGTGTTCCAATCGGCCAGCACATGGCCTTCAATGTTGGCGCATTCTTCCGGATCCTCTTCCAGTACATACGTGGCCAAATCAGTGCAGCCACGGCTATCCGTCACGGTAACGACATAGGTGCCGGCGTCCGGGTATTGAATGACCTGGGTCGAGTTTCCTGTGCTCCACACATAAGCAAACGGCGGTACGCCGAAGGTGGTAAACGCCCACATCCCCAGCGAGTCGCCCCCACAAAACGGGTTTTCTAAATAATCAATACCTACCACAGGTCCTGAGAAGTTACCCACGTTCCGACACCCAGCCCCGGAGCATCCGCTAACGGTATTGGTCACGGTTACGCAGTAGGCGGTGACCGTACCGGGTAAAGAGGAGGGGACAATAATGGTTTCGGTGGTTTCTCCCGTGGACCAGGCATACGTGATCGGGTCAGCGCCCACACCAGTAGCATTGGCCTTGAGTTCCACGTTGCCATCGCAAAATGTAGTGTTGATCGAAACGGTGGTCTGTATGACCGAGCCGTCCTGGGCTACCACGACCGTATCGCCCCCCCAGCATTGGAGGCTGTCAAAAACAAAAACGAAGTAGGTGCCGGGTGTGGTTACGGTGGGGTTCGGAATATTGGGCAATTGAGCCGGTCCGATCCAGGAATATTGGTAATTGCCAGCCGGGGTCACGCTGGTCTGTAATTGAACGGAGGGGTTTTGGCAACTGATCAATGCCGGTGGCGCGACGGACACCGTGAGGTTGCAGGGGGGTTGAGCGCGCAAACCCAGAGAAATCAGGGTTAATGCGGCAAACAGTAGAAAACGAATTTTTTTGTAGCACATAATGTGCTGCGTTTGGGCGTGAGAGCAATGGTGTATTTTCTCAGACTTTGGACACAGCAAGTCCAATTTCCAGTATCCCTAGGTCCAAAGTCTAATTTGATGGTACAAAAGTTCAGCTTCATGCGCAGCCCAGCAAATACATTTTTGGGCATTTATTTTGGGTAAAAAAATAAAAAGTACTATTAAGTAATTGATTTACTGATATTTGCAAACGTTAAAGTTTTAAATAGTGGAAAATTCCCGCCTCTGGCAAGTCATCCTTTCGCTCAGCGCGACCGAGTGCAAACATTTGAGCCAATGGCTGCAATCGCCCTTTTTTTGTCGCCGTACACCACCGATGGCATTATTCACCTATTTTCGGGAGTGTCTGGAATCCGGCAGTCTACCTGTCCAGGCGTCCGCGCTAAAGGCGGTTTTTGGGGCAGAAAAGTCCGCAAAGATGCAGGCTTTGCGCGCCGTAATGACCGAACTGATGGGTCATATCGAGCATTTTTTGGTCTATTCTGAAAAATTTGAACGAAAAGGCGATTATCCTATCCGCCTGGCAGAAGCCTATCGAAAGCGGGGCCTGGAGAAGCACTTCCGCCAAAGTCTGCACGCCGCCCGCAGCGACTGGGCGAGTCAGCCTTACCGGCATGCGGAGTACTTTGATGCACAGGCGGCCATTGAGTACGAACTCTACCAGTATCAGAGTGCCGGGCAGCGCACGGAGGCCCTGAACTGGCAGGAATTGTCCAATCAGACCGATACCGCGTTCATCGCCCGGAAATTGCGGCAGGCCTGCTTCGCGCTCAGTCACCAGATGGTATACAGCACCGGCTACAATTTTGGCCTGCTGGACATGGTGCTCGCCCACATGCGCGACTCGGAGGCCTTGCAAGCCATCCCCTCGGTGGGACTGTACTATTTTTGTTATCTGTTTTTGACGGAGGCGGAAGGGGAGCCCTTTTTTCGGGAATTCAAGCCCCGGCTGTTGGCCAACCTTGGGCAATTGCCGGTAGACGAGCAGCGCAACCTCCACCTGCTGGCCCTGAATTTTTGCATTCGAAAGATCAACCAGTCGACGCCGGCCTATTTCCGCGAGGCGCTTGATCTGTACAAATCTGCACTCAATGCGGAGTTGTTGCTCGAAAACGGGCAACTTTCCCACTTTGCCTATTCCAACATTGCCGCCATCGCCATCAAGGTGGGTGATACGGCATGGGTGGAGCAGTTCATTCACCAATACGCGCCGTTTTTGGAGAAAAAACACCGGGACGCAGCGTTTCATCTTAACCTGGCCCGGCTGGAGTACGTCCGCCAAAACATGCGGGCTGCCCTGCAACACCTCCAGCAAGCCGATTACAAGGACCTGATCAACAACCTGATCGCCAAGACTTTACAACTAAAGATCTATTACGAAACAGGCGAGTACGACGCCCTCGACGCCCACCTGCAAAGCATGCAAACGTTCATCCGTCGTCAGCGGGTGATCGGGTACCACAAGACCAATTACCAGAATATTGTGCGTTTTGGTCGCCGGCTTTTGCAACTCAATCCCAACAGTCGCCAGGATCGTCAGGCATTGCGGCTGCGCATTGAATCGGAGCCTGTGCTCACGGAGCGAGAGTGGTTTTTGGAAATGCTGGGATGAATTTTGGGCGTTGCTCCTGCTCCAATACCCGAGCAAAAATAAATTTATGAAACACACAGCACCTATGTGTTTCATATAAACGAATTGTATTCACCTACTTATGGAGGAAAAGCCTCATTGTCCCGAGATTGGGTTCGGTAGAAAAAGGCGATAATGCCATCTGAAGGTGCATATCACCGGAACTTTTGGTGCGTATTTCGATGCTACGCACCTTGTCCCGCCTCGAAAAGCCTACCTTTGCCCTCCCAAAAACGTAACTCGCCCCGCCTTCGTTAAAACTACAGCGGGTAAAAAATCGTAAATCGTCCATTGAACTTCCTAACACTAGAAAACGTCTCCAAGAGCTACGGCGAAAAGCTGTTGTTCCAAAACATAAGTCTCCACATTGACAAGGGGCAGAAGATTGGCCTTATCGCCAAAAACGGCACGGGCAAAAGCACGCTCATGCGGGTCATCGCGGGCAAAGAAGGCAGCGAAGGCGAGGGTTCCAAGATCATCATCCGAAAAGGGATCCGGATCGGCTGGCTGGACCAGGAGCCAAACTTCGCTCCCGGATTGGATGTGTTGAGCGCCGTACTGGACCCATCCAATCCGCTGGTTCGGGTGGTGCAGCGCTATGAAAAGGCGCTTTTACATCATGAGAATCCACTTGCCCGCCTTAGCCAAAACGCTGCAGGCGAGCCTTCAACAAGTGAAAGCGAAGGTGGGGATGAACTCACCGAGGCCATTGCCGAGATGGACCAGCAAAACGCCTGGACCTTTGAGGCCAAAGTAAAAGAAACCTTGTCCCGTTTTCGGATGAACGAATACGAGCAGCAGGTCAGCACCCTTTCCGGCGGACAACAAAAGCGTCTCGCGCTGGTCAAAATCATACTGGAAGAACCTGATTTTCTCATTCTCGACGAGCCGACCAACCACCTGGACGTGGAGATGATCGAGTGGCTGGAAGAATACCTTCAGCAGCCGGGCATCACGTTATTTATGGTCACGCACGATCGCTATTTCCTGGAGAATGTGTGTGATAGCATCATTGAACTGGAAGGCGGACAACTCCGCCGGTACTCCGGTTCATACTCGGATTACCTTGAAAAAAAGGCGCTCCGCGAAGAGAACGAGGCCACAACCTACGATCGCCAAAACAAACTCCTCAAAAACGAGCTCGACTGGGTGCGCAAATCCCCGCAGGCCCGAACCACCAAGGCAAAAGCGCGGGTAGACGCTTATTTCAACCGAAGAGAGGTCAACGATTCGTTGAAAAAGACCAAGGATGAAATGAGTCTGTCCATCAAGGAGACCTGGTTGGGCGGCAAAATTGTGGAATTGCACAACGTCAGCAAATCCTTCGGCGACAAGAAATTAATTGAACATTTCAGTTACAAATTTAAGCGTAGAGAACGGGTCGGCATCGTGGGCCAAAATGGCTCGGGCAAGTCGACCTTTCTTCAGATCATTACCCAATTGCTGCCGCCCGATACGGGCAAAGTGGTAGTGGGAGATACCGTGACTTTCGGTCACTACAGACAAGAAGGACTCCATCTCAAGGAAGACCGGCGCGTGATCGATGCGGTGCGCGATATTGCCGACTATATCCCGCTGGACAAAGGCAAGGAACTATCGGCGGCCCAACTTTTGGAACGTTTTCTGTTCAGTCGCCCGCAGCAGCAGGTGTACGTGAGCCAGCTTTCCGGCGGAGAGAAACGACGGCTTTATCTGCTCACGGTTTTGATGAAAAATCCAAATTTTCTCATTCTCGATGAGCCGACGAACGATCTTGACGTGCTGACTTTGCAGGTATTGGAGGATTTTCTCGAAGATTATCCGGGCTGCCTGGTCGTCGTTACGCACGACCGGTATTTTATGGATCGGCTGGTAGATCACTTGTTCATTTTTGAGGGTGATGGCAAAGTCAAGGATTTTAACGGCACATATGCCGAATACCGGGCACAAAAACGCAGTGAGTCAGTTGCAGTTGGCAGTGGCAGCGTGCAGTCGGCCAGTCAACAGTCAACCACCTTTGCTAAGGCTTCGGCGGGTAAAACGGTCAATAGTCAACCCTCAACACTCTCCAGCACCGAGCGCAACGAGATGAAAAAACTCGACCGGGAAGTGGCCACCCTGGAAGGTCGCAAAAAGCAAATTCTGGAGCGTTTTAATGCCGCTGACCTCGGCGCCGATGAAGCGGGGAAACTTTCTGCGGAGTTGGGAAAATTGCAGGAGGAGTTGGAAGTGAAAGAGATGCGGTGGTTGGAATTGGCGGAGCGGGGGTGAGAAGTTGGACATCCTACTTTCCAACTCGAAACCCTACTTTTGCGCACTTTTTTCAGACAACGCAAAATGCAGGAGCAAAATACCACCCCCCCAAAGCCATTTACCCCCGCGCAGAAGCCCGGCTTTTTTGAAAAACTTACCCATTGGGAGCTCTGGCCCGCCGCCGCGCTGTATGCCCCGCTCTCCCCGATCTGGGCCTGGTATTCCTTGAAGGCTCGCTCGTTTTGGTGGTTTACGCCCTCCAATCCTACCATCCCTTTTGGGGGTTACGAAGGGGAGACCAAGACCGATGTGTACAAGCAAATGCCGGAAGGAGTTTACCCACGTACCATTTTGGTAAAACCTCTGGAGGATTTTAAGGCGGTAAAAATGCGTATGCTTGAAGCGGGTTTTCAATATCCGTTTATTGTAAAGCCTGATGTTGGCCGCAAAGGCTTGCTCTTCCGAAAAATTGACAATGAAGCGCAACTGCTTGAATACCATGGCTATTGTCCCATGGATTACCTCATTCAGGACCTGGTGGACCTGCCTATGGAGCTCGGCGTTTTCTATGTCCGGCATCCAACACAACAGAAAGGCCAGATCACGGGCATCATCCTTCGGGAAGCGCTTGAAGTGTGGGGTGACGGAAAAACCACGCTTCGCAAACTCATCGAACAGCACCCGCATGCTGGCAAACGCGCCGAAGAAATGTGCCGCAAACACGAGGACAAACTCGATTGGGTGCCCGAGGAAGGCGAACGTTATGTGCTTTCCTTTGCTATAAATCGCAGTCGGGGCGCTCGTCTGCACAATCTGTCACACGAGATTGATGCTGAATTGACAGATTTTTTCGACAAGATCAGCCTTCACAGTGGCGCCTTTTTCTGGGGTCGTTATGATGTCAAGTGTACTTCTATGGCAGATTTAAAAGCTGGTAAGAATTTCTCCATCCTTGAATACAACGGCGCAGGGGCATCGCCAAGTCACATTTACCATTGTGGAATGAGTTTGTGGCAAGCGTATGCCGAGATACTTCGACACTGGAAATTACTCTATGCGGTGAGTAGTTATAACAACGCACACGGCCATCCTTATTGGCCTTTTTGGAAAGGCTTGAACTATCTTCGTGCCGTCAACCGCCACCTTGATTTGTTGGATCAATACGATTGAGGAATGTTGACTATTGACTGTTGACTATTGACTATTGACTATTGACTATTGA
>JAUSMG010000158.1 GCA_030645295.1 Saprospiraceae bacterium
TGCGGTGTCAGGGATGATGATGCCGCCTTTGGTCTTATCTTCGGCGGGAGAGGGCTTGATAATTACGCGGTCAGCGATTGGCTTCATACGTTTGAACTATTTTAATTTTGGTGAAACAAGTTTATAGGCCGCAAAACCAAATTTTCTGTTGAATCCAGGCATTTGCGGACCAGTTAGCATTATCAAACTTCGTGCTACGCATTTTTAACTGCCATTTTTTCAGCCGGGATGTCATAACGTGTCAGTTTATCCTATCCGCTCGGTGAAAAATTGTCATTCTTGGCACAGAAGATGGGGTTTCATCTTCCCTTTGTATTTCGGGTATGTATTTTTTGCGTCCCAGGCATCCATGCCAGGATTTCCCTTCAAACCCCTCAAACAAATCAACACTTCTCTCTACTTTTGGCGGTGCTTTCCTGAGACCCTGTTTTATGTTGAGATTTCTCCGCCCAAATATTCCCGAACATCTGAGCGACGAGCAGTTGCTTGCCGACTATGTTGGTGGCAATTCACCGCGCTCGCTGGGCATGTTGTATGAACGGTACATGCCAATGGTGTACGGAGTGTGTATCAAGATCTTGAAAGACCCGGGCAAATCGGAGGATGCCGTGATGGCCATCTATGAAGAATTGAGCCGAAAGCTGAAGGAGCACGAAGTAGAATCGTTCAGAGGCTGGCTCTATGTGTTGGCCCGGAATCATTGCCTGATGGAATGGCGAAAAGCACAACGCAGACCAACAGACCATCATGCACCAGAAGAAATGGATCGATATGATGCTGTGGAGGCCGCATTTGAGTACGAATTGCCGCAAGGCGCCTCGCCCCTCGAACGCTGTATGGCAGAACTTACAGAACCCCAACGGACCTGTGTCACCTGGTTTTATTACGAAGACAAATCTTACAAGGAAATTGCTGATCTTATGGCAGAAGAACTGGGAAAAGTGCGCTCACACATCCAAAATGGCAAACGAAACCTGAAAATCTGTATGGAAAAGAGCGGGGTACGGTGAACGGTGAACGGTAAACGGTAGATGGTAGACGAAGCGGTTGTTCAGTCCCAAACCAACAAATCTTAATATAAACAAATCCCCAAATACCCAAATCAACGATTAAACAAATCAATGTCTACCAACCCTTACAACGACGACAAGCGGCTGCTCGAACTGCTCGAACGCTGGCATTCAGGAGATTTCTCCCGGGCCAACGAACAGGAGTTGAAGGCTTTGGCCGATTCTGACGAGTTTCGTCGAGAAACGGTGGAGGGTTTTTGGTCCATGCCGGAGACCGACTATACGATGCATTTGGCGTCACTCCGGAAACGCTTGCGCAGGCGAACAAGTGGTAGCGTATTCAGGGTGTCGTACCGGCGCATATTGGTTGCAGCTGCTGCGGTCACCCTATTGATTTTATCCGTGGTCTGGTTTTTACCCACCACAGAAAAGTCTGCTCCAATAGCCCAACAAGAGGCGATAGAACCTGTTGAAAACCAATCCATTGCCTCCAATATACCAGAAGAAAAAGCGGCCGACGATGAAATGTTTCGCAGCAGCGCGCCCAAACTTGATCGTTTGGACAAACCTGCCCAAAGCAAACCTGCCACTCCGATGATGGAATCGGGCCCCGCTGCCAGTGGTTCTGCTGCTGAAGTTGCCAGTGCTCCACCGCCGGTGCTCAGCAGTGAGGAAGAACTTGCCGACAAGATAATGGCTGCTGAACCTAAGGCCAGTGAAGGCGAATACA
>JAUSMG010000487.1 GCA_030645295.1 Saprospiraceae bacterium
AATCAAACTGGCTCCCGAACTTTATGAGCCACAAGGCTTTACCGTCCGGTTCGAAGGTAAATACCTGCCCTTCCCGGTTGGTCCAGCGACCCGTTAATTCCCGGCAGTTGTTTTCAGTTTTGCAAAAAAGGAACAGGGTGGCGAGTCCTGACAAAAGCGCCAAATGGGTAAAAAATTGATTCATAAGCACTGCTGTTTTTAATGAATAATGCCCAAATAGACAGTCATTCTTTCCACAAGTGACATTTTTCGGCAAAATATATCAAATTACTCCCTCGTCGGCAAAACTGTAATAGCCTCTTTCAGAAACGATGAGGTGATCGAGCAAGGGAAGGTCCAGTATTTTGCCCGCTTCTTTCAATTTCCTGGTCAGGTCCATATCGGCATCGCTCGGTTTCAAATTTCCGGAAGGATGGTTGTGTACCGCGATAATGGCCGAAGCTTTTGCGTCCAGTGCCTTTTTATAGGCCATTTTCACATCCGCAACGGTACCCGATGAGCCTCCTGTGCTGAGTTTTTCGCGGGCAAAAACCTCACAGGCTTTGTTGAGCAAAAGCAGCCAAAACTCTTCATGATGCAGGTCGTTGAGCAAGGGAGCGATGACGTTGAATGCATCACGGCTGGTACCCACATGGGGACGATCGCGAAGATCCGAAATCTGGCGGCGGCGACCCAGTTCGAGCGCAGCTGCAATGCCGATGGCCTTGGCTTCACCCACCCCTTTGAAGCGCTGGAGTTCTTTAATGGAGCGTTTTCCAAGATCATGCAGGTTGTTTTCTACCGAAGCCAGAATTTCCTGGGCAAGGCCTACGGCGCTGACGCCGATGCTGCCGGAACCCAGCAAAATGGCGAGTAGTTCAGCATCAGAAAGGGATTGGTGGCCCTTGAGGAGCATTTTTTCCCGTGGGCGGTCTTCTTCGGCCCATGCATTGATGGAGCGAAAGTTTGTTTCGTTTGACATAGTAGGGTGTTTGGTTTTCAAAAAAGCGTTTACAAAATTAGCATTTTAGGATCTTTAAAGTTAGTGCTTTTAAACCTCAATCTGTTCCCCACATCAAAGACTTTTTAACTTTATTGTTACTACCTGATTTTATTTAGCCACTAATTGCACCAATTTACACTAAAACAGGCTCATAAGAATCAGATTCGTGAGCATTAGTGCAATTTGTGGCTAACGTAAGCAGTATTTTTGTTCACTCATCTTTTCAACCATTTTTAAAAACATGAAAATCAAATTGTTCTTCACCGCAATGGCTGCCCTGGTCGCCATGTCTTTCACCTCACTCGAAAACCGTCCCTGGGAACTGCTCGGCGCCCGCAAGATCAACTACGGTCTCGACCGGGATGAGATCACGGTCACCCGTGCCGAAGGCGTATTCAGCGCGGTACAACTCCGCATCAAACGCAGTCCGATCAACATGCACAAAATGGCCATTCACTACGGCAATGGCGAGGTGGATGAAATTGAACTCCGCGAAAACTACCGCGCCGGAAGCCAAAGCCGCGTTATTGACCTGCCGGGCAACAAGCGCATTATCCGGAAAGTAGTGTTGTGGTACGACACGAAGAATCTTGCCCACGGGAAAGGAGTGGTGGAGCTTTGGGGAAGACATTGATAAATGTGGTCAATGTGATAATGTGGCCAATGTGATAATGTGGTCAATGTGATAATGTGGCCAATGTGGCCTGTAGAAATGGAATTTAAGTCATGCGGATCAGAGGTAAAATTTGCAGTATTTCGTATGTCTTGTCATGTCGCAGCGAAGCGCAGACAACTACACAACCCAGGCAATTTCGGATTTCATCATGCTTGGGAGTTTTGAGGAATAGGATCTTGCGTAGATTTCTTCAATTCGCTGCGACATGACAATTTCCAAGAGCTTTGCAGGAAACATTTCGCTTTTACCCCAGATTCCCATGACCACGTCATCCGGGAAACGATCGATATTGCCAAGCGTAGCTTTCGGGACAATGGCTTTTATTTTTTACTCTGGGGCTGGCTGGTCGTTCTGGCCAGCGCTGCACACTGGTATCTTCTTGTGAATCATTTACATCCGAACCCTGAAATGGCTTGGGCCATCATGGTGGTGATCGGAGTACCGGCGGCCTTCATCCGGGAATGGCGGCGGGATAAACAGGTGCACGCCCCAAATATATTCCATCGAATGTATGGCTTAATATGGTTGGGATTCGGCATTTCAATAGCGCTTTCCATCCCGTTGGCAGTGCGCAACGGACTTTCTCCCGTACCCTTTATATTGGTACTCATGGGGTTTGCCACCTTTATGTCGGGGATAATCTTAAACTTCAATCCCCTGATATTTGGCGCTGCCACCATCTGGGCAGGCGCGCTCTGGTGTCTTTTCCTCTCCCCGGAACAACACTTGCTGGTGCAGGCCGCCGCAGCGGTGTTTGGCTACTTGCTCCCAGGCTATCTGCTCAACCATCAAATGCAAAACGGCCATGTATCAAGACCTTGACCCGCTTTTATTGTCGCAACTCCGACTGGCCATCATGTCGTACCTCATGGTTGCGCAGGAGGCGGAATTCAACGTGCTGAAAGACAAGACCGACGCAACAGCCGGCAATCTCAGCGCACAGTTGAGCAAGCTGCAAGAGGCGGGATACATTTCGGTTGAAAAAACTTTCCGCAACAATTATCCGCTCACGCTCTGCCGGTTAACGCCGCAGGGCATGGCGGCGTTTGAGGCGTTTTACAGGGATCTGAAAACGTATTTTGATGGTGGTGAGGGGAAATGATGCAATAGATTTTTTGCGAAAAGTATCGAAAAGCACGGCCTTGGACAACACCATAGCCGTCAGGCGAATGGGTATTTTCTTTAAAGATTCCGCTCCGGCGTTGTTGTTGGCGTGGACGCTAGGGCTGTACGGAATGTTTGTTTTTTATGATTTTTGCTGTCAAAGCTAGATCATATGACACAAAAAATTGGAGTT
>JAUSMG010000003.1 GCA_030645295.1 Saprospiraceae bacterium
GCATTATTGCGCTTGTGATCGTTTCGACGCTCATGGGCAAAAGTTGGTTTATGTTTCGTACCACAAACCTACACTTTTGCCCTTTTTTATTAATATGTTTTTAAATCGGCGTATCGCCGATTTCTTTACGAACCATTGTAACAACTACAAAATGAAATACGTGATCATTGGAGCTGTGGCTGGCGGCGCGAGCACGGCCGCAAGACTCAGAAGAATGGACGAGCATGCCGAAATCGTAATTTTTGAAAAAGGCGCTTATATTTCTTATGCCAATTGCGGTTTACCTTATTACATAGGCGACGTGATCAAAGACCGGAATGCATTGTTTGTACAGACGGCCACAGCATTCAATCAACGGTTTAATATTGATGTGCGAGTCAAGACGGAAGTTATTGGCATTGATCCTGTCTCAAAAACGATTACCGCTATCAACCAAAAAACCGGAGAAACCTATACAGAAATGTACGACAAACTGGTTTTATCCCCAGGTGCTGAACCCATTCGACCTCCCTTACCGGGTATCGCCAATGAAGGAATATTTACCCTGAGAAATGTAACGGACACCGATTATATCAAGGGTTTTGTTCAACGAAAGCACGTAAAAAAAGCGGTGGTAATTGGCGCCGGGTTTATCGGATTAGAAATGGCTGAAAACCTACATAAACTTGGCCTGGAGGTCTCGATTATAGAAATGGGAAGCCAGATTTTAGCCCCTTTAGATTATCCGATCGCGGCCATGGTGCAACAGCATATCCGAACCAAAGGCGTTCATTTGCTGCTCAATACTGCCGTTTCAGCCTTTGAAAAACAAGATAATGGCCTAAAAGTGATTCTAAACAATGGCGATGCGCTGGATGCAGATGTTGTTATTATGTCCATTGGCGTACGACCAGATACAAGATTGGCCACTCAGGCAGGACTAAAACTTGGCGATGCAAAAGGAATATGGGTGAATGAGTTTCTACAAACCTCTGACCCTGATATCTATGCCGTTGGCGATGCCATAGAATTCAGCAATCCAATTACCCATCAGTCTATGAATACCTACCTGGCAGGTCCGGCCAACAAACAGGGTAGGATTTGTGCGAATAATATCGTATTGGGTAATGTGCAAAAATACAATGGCGCGATCAACACCGCTATTGTGAAGGTATTTGATATGACGGTAGCTACTGCCGGAACCGGGTCTAAAAACCTGACCAAAACAGGTATAAAACACATCGTTTCTACCACGCATAGTGGCTCACACGCAGGCTATTTCCCGGGCGCCAGACAAATGAGTATTCAAATTGCATTTTCTCCGGAAAATGGACAATTGTATGGGGCACAAATAGCTGGTTATGAGGGCGTGGATAAAAGAATTGATATACTGTCCTCTGCCATCCAAAGAAACAGTACCATCTATGAATTGATGGAATTTGAACATGCCTACGCGCCACCCTATTCATCGGCAAAAGACCCGATCAATATGGCCGGATTTGTGGCCGAAAATATTCTACAGGGCAGACTCGACATTTTTTATTGGGATCAGTTTGAACAGATCACCAAAGACGATCTGCTCATTGATGTAAGGACCAAGGAAGAATATGAGGAAGGTCATGTTTCCGGCGCCCTCAATATCCCGGTAGATGATATCAGAAGTCGAATGAACGAGATAGACCGAAATAAAAAAATCTACACGTACTGTCGTGCCGGTTTAAGAGGCTATCTGGCTCAAAGAATATTGAGACAGCATGGATTTAAAAATATCGTGAATCTAGCCGGTGGTTATCAGTTATGGGAAATTTGTGATCGGGAAGTCCACAAATTGCAGGCACTTGAATTGCAACATAGTTCCGTTGAAATGGCTTGAATTTTTGCATTTAGTCAACGCATAGGGGTTTTGAACTAGATGAATTTACAATGCCATGATTGTCAATCGAATCAATCGGCTTATTCTTCAAAAATCGAATCATTCGGCACTTAGCAGTCTATCTTTCAATTATTTACCAATTCAATTACATCATGAAATCACTTCTGAATTGTCTGGTCTTCAGTGTGTTTGCCCTGCAATTATCCGCCCAATCCAGCCCATTCAACATACAACTTGAGCCTCTGAGCATTCCCAATGTAGGCGGACTACAGGCTTATGCATTCGGTCAGCACGAAGGGAAATGGTTGATCATCGGAGGGCGGCTTGATGGGTTACACCAAAGACAACCTTTTGCCGCATTTGATATTGCCGGACACAACAATCAACTCATTGTAATTGACCCGATAACCCAACAGAAATGGTCGGCGCCACTGATTACACTGCCCGTATCGGTGCAGGAGCAGTTAAGTTCGACCAATATGCAGTTCATTCAGGAGGGCAATTTTCTGTACCTCGTTGGAGGTTACGGATACAGCAATACCGCTGGAGATCATATTACTTACAATAAGTTGACTGCCGTAGAAGTACCCGCTGTGATTTCGGCGATTGTCAATGGAACACCTTATAATGGCCTTTTCCGGCAAATCACGAACGCCCAATTTGCGGTCACCGGGGGGCACTTAGCCAAGATCTACGACACCTATTATTTGGTTGGTGGCCAACGATTTGAAGGCCGGTACAATCCAATGGGGCCCACGCATGGCCCCGGGTTTGTGCAGGAATATACCGATCAAATCCGAAAATTTAAGATCAATGACGATGGTAATACGCTGACCGTGAATCATTTGCCATCCTTTACCGACACCGACCAATTACATCGCAGGGACTATAACGTTGCCCAGCAAATTATGCCGAACGGGCAGGAAGGCGCTACGGCCTTTTCGGGCGTTTTTCAGAAAACCGTCGACTTGCCTTATCTCAATTGTGTGAACATCGACAGCAGCGGCTATGCGGCCAACAATGCGTTTTCACAGCATTACAACCATTACCACTGTGCTTTTTTGCCGCTTTATTCGGCCAGCGCCAATGAGATGCACACGGTCTTTTTCGGCGGAATCGCACAGTTTTATGACAGCCTGGGCATCCTGGTCCAGGACAATAATGTGCCTTTCGTGAAGACCATTGCGCGCGTGACGCGTAACGCCAACGGGGTCATGGCGGAGTATAAACTGCCGGTAGAAATGCCCGATCTGCTGGGCGCCAGCTCAGAATTTATTCCGTTGGAAACGCTTCCTGCCTATGCCAACGACGTGATCAAACTGGATGAACTCCCCGCTGACAAGACGCTGGTCGGTTATATTTATGGGGGTATTGC
>JAUSMG010000159.1 GCA_030645295.1 Saprospiraceae bacterium
ACATCCGGTGTTGTTGATGGTGACCAGATAAGTGGTTGTTTCTGACGGGGTTAAAACCTGAACCGGGCCTGTGAGTGTAGTGTTACTATTAAGATCATCCCATTCGATCGAGAGGGAATCAGTGGGCGCAGAACTCACCGTAAGTGTAATGGTCTCTCCCTGCAAAATGGTCGTGGTATCTGGTGGGAACATCGTGCTGATAATATACGGTGTATTCACGATAAAGCTCAGACTGTCTTGGCAGCCATTGGCATCCTCCACCAGCACGCTATAGGTGCCAGAAGCATTAATTTTATTCGTTGTACTATCCTTGGACTGTCCATTGCTCCAGGTAATGGTCAAAGGATCAAGCGCATTTTGAACATTAAGCGTCGCAATGGCGGGTGTAGCGGTTGGTTCGTATGGGCAGCCTGGCTTCACGCTAACCTCCGCTTCCAGGGTACAGCAAAATTCAACCAGCAAAATGGAAGTAGCCAGACTCACGCAGCCGGCATCGTTCGTCACGGTGAGGGTGATCTGTTTTGGGCCAATGGTTTGGTATTGTACCGTATGCGGGCCCGTACCACTGATGGTATCAGGGAGCGCGCCGTCACCAAAATCCCAGTGCCAATCCGTGAGTATGCCATCATTGGTATAGGAGGAGTCCGTCACCAACAGTTCTTCCCCCAGGCAGATTTTTTTATCGGGCTCATCCGTACTAAATTGAGCCGTCGCGGTACCCTGGAAAAGGGCGTCCTGTCCCCATTCAATCATAAAACCATTGCCAATCGTGGTGAAGTTATTGATGCAGAGCGCATAAGTCCTGCCAGGTACGAGTGTCAGAAAGCGAAGGAAATTGTCCATACCTGGTGCACAGCCTGGAGGCTGATTGACGTCTGTCGCAGTAAGGTTCAGCCCGGTTGGGCCCATACAAGGGCTGGTAGGGCCGAAATCGCCGGCCACCATACAGCGCTCGGAGATTTTTCCGCTGCAATCTCCAGGTCCATTGGGGAGCCGGTACAGCACAAAGTCAATGTCGTCATTGGGGTCGTTTGGGGTAATGGTAAACGTAAGTTTGCCAGCGTTGGCGGCCGTGAAAACGTACCAGGCGGAACTGGATTCGCCAGCGAAACCCGTCAAACAAGGCGCATCAGACAATTCATTTGGATCATTTCCAGCGCCAAATACCTGATCCACTAAAATTGGATTTGTGCCGCAAACGTAGGTCGCCGTGGGGCAATCGCCAGATACCACGTTGACGTTTTCCTGATTTTTGATGCACAATTCAAAAAGACCCGGAATAACTGCGTCAATACGGATAAAGTATTGCTGACCAACCATTAAACCATTTAACGCAAGCGGTAGATTGTTGGTAAAGCTCTGGTCGAAGGCGCAACCGATCTCAGTAAGGTTGGCACAGTCGCCACCATAAATGGCTATTTGTGGGCCAAACATGGTGCCGGTAGGATTGGAAGGTGTTTGCCCTTTAACAATGACGATAAGGTCAGGAGCAACCGCGGTGAAGCTATACCACAGATCAGCGCCAACATTAGACCAGCAACTGGGAAAAGCCTCGACACTGGGGCTTGCAGCTGTGTTGTCTTCACCCGGAGCGGGCGTGCAAAAATCAGAGGGATCAGCGATGACTGTCGCCCCGCTGCAGGCGTCGTTTGCCTGTGCCCAGAGGGTAGGGGAGAGCAGGATAAAAAACAGAATGGTGAAGAAGGTATTGTTTCGTGTCATTTGCTATGATATTTGTCTGTTCAAAAAGCTTTGCAAAAGTGGGAAAAGTTTGTGGTTGCTAGTAGACTTCCTGCAATTTCCAAAATCAAAAAGTTTTTACCTTCGCCCCGGTTTTTGGTTCCTGACCCCGTGTCAGGATTAAAAGGGAACCCGGTGAAAATCCGGGGCAGTCCCCGCTGCTGTAAGTTTCAGGTTTGCTTTTGTCAGACCACGGCGATAAACAATGTGCCACTGGGAAACCGGGAAGGTGTTTGTCCGCTGAAACGAGCCAGAAGACCTGCCAAGATCCACAAATTCATCTGGGCTTCGGGTAGAAAGCCTTGGGATTTGCGATCAGCAATTTTGGATTTACAATTGATCAATTGTAAATTTAAAATCGCAAATCGTTCCCTCTTTCCTATCCGTTTGCCTTTCATTATCAACGTTTTAAATCAAAAAAATGAAAGTCAAACCATTTTTCCTCGCTTTATTGGCAACTCTTGGACTTTTTTTTGCGGGCTGCAAAAAAGAGCTTTGCTGCGTTCAACCACAAGCAGATTATTCAAGCGGCATCTTCGTTGTGAATGAAGGTCCCTGGGGCGGCACTGGAACCATCAGTTGGTACAACCCCGAAACAGGCGAAACGCAAGATTCCCTCTTTGAAAAAGCAAACAACGGCGCCGTGCTCGGACAATTTGTGCAGTCGCTGACCTTCTACCAGGACAAGGCCTATATTGTGGTCAATGGAGCGAACCGCGTAGTGGTCGTAGATGCCAAGACCTTTACCTTTCTAGACACGATCGGTGGCCTGGAACTGCCGCGTTTTTTCCTGCCCATCGAAAACAATTTGGCCTATGTCAGTCAATGGGGGAACGACGGGCTTTCGGGTAGTTTGGCAAAAATAAACTTATCTACCAACATAGTGGAAAGCGTTGTGCCGGTAGGCCATGGCCCGGAGAAGATGTGCTTCTCCAACACCGGGGTGATCTATGTGGCCAATTCGGGTGGATTTGGCACAGATTCAACGGTAGCGTCGGTGGAACCGTTCAATGGGGTCTTGATTCACAAATTCGTTTCTGGTGGACTAAATCCTGCAAATGTGGTTGTCAATGCCAATGGCCTGTTTGCGCTTTGTAAAGGAAACTATGATCCAACGGATCCAGTCGGGGCATGGTTTGGAGATCTGGGACCCAACACTTTTGGTTTTCCGATACCCGCAGGAGCAGACGACCTAGTGGCTACTTCCGATGGTTCTGAAATGTATTTCATCGCGGAGAACCGTGTGTGGAGTTTCAAGAACAATGCCATTCAAAAGCTTTTTGACCAGTCCGCCTACGGCCTAGCCTTTGACAAAGAGCAAAATCTATTGTATTGTGCTGATCCTAAGGGTTTTGTTGGCGCGGGTGAGGTGGTTGTCTACAAACCCGATGGAACAAAAACGGGTTCCTTCCGAACCGGTATTGGCCCGAGTGAGGTGGTAATTGTGAAATAGGGTATTGGGATATTAGAATATTGGGATAGTAGGATATTGAATATCCCAATATCCCAATATCCAATACCTTTGGACCATGAAATACTTAGCGTTCCTCTTATCCATTGCATGTTTTTTGGCCTGCTCCCAGTCCCCGAAAAATACCGGAGATGCTCCTAAAAATGAAAGTTACACCACATTTAAATTTAGCAATGCGGTAGCAACAATTGATGCGCGTGACCCTGAGAACTGGTGTGTCGCCAATATCGGCGAAGCTGCCCTGATCAGTGCGGATCCCAAAAATTTCAATCGCAGGCTGTTTGCGCTAGGCGATGTTCCGGCCAGGGTAATCATAGATTATGGGCACCAGTCTGCTTCTTTTATGTTGTATAAAACAGGCAATCAGGTAGAAATTTTCACCAGCGATAATTTCCCTATCTGCCTTTCCAATAAAGCCAATTTTCAAATATCGCCAGAAGGGATTTCGTTCCGATACAACAATAAAATGGACATCAATATTGAGGTTGATATTCAAGAATTACCCGGCGGCTTACAAGTTGTACTGAACCTGCCCCTCAATTCCGGGCATGGCATATCGGTGTTTAATTGTAAGGCTTGTAATTAATATAAGTGATTGATTTTCAAGCAGTTTTTGCTCGTTTGCAAATGGTTTGGACCTGCATATATCGGGTGTTTTGAAAAACTACCCTTTCTTTGTCCCCAGTGAATTTGTAACATAAACCACTTTTGCCTCTGAAAACACGGGGCTCATCCAGTTCATATGAACAATTACTACCTCTCGGTGGCTCTTTTGAGCCTTTTACTCCTCGCGTCCTGCAATAATACCCCTGCGCCTGCCAAACCAGTCCTTCCTGCCGGCACTGAAGACACCACTAAGTCAGCAATACCTGACCCCAACGACCTGCTCAATACATTGCAAGGCCGTTGGAAAAGTGAACAGGATGCCAGCTATACCCTTGAAATAGCCGACACACAGATGCGCCATCTTCACAGCGGCCAATTAACCCACCAAAGTATGATCGATGTAGATGGCGCTTGTGAAAGCCCGGTCTGTAAACCGGATGGTGTGGATACTTCTGACGGATGGTGTTTTACTGAAATGACCGTTGACCAGGGTAAATATGCAGCACAATGCAACTTTGTGATGCTTTGTGACACGGTTCGTCTTCAATACCGCTCCCTGAGTGGTGGCGGAAAAGTTCTGTCTTTCAAAAAAATTCAATAAGGTTCATCGCATGGGGGCATGGGGAGTTCTACATTCGCAGCGTGAATTATCCCCTTGCGTTCATACGGATGCTACGGCTTCCCAATCTGCTCATTGTGTTCCTTACACAATATGTGCCGTATTGGTTTGCCTTACGCCCGGCTCTGCTGAAGGCTGGCGGCATTCCTTTACTCACAGAACACACTTTTTGCCTCATCGCCGGGGCTACTTTGCTCACTACTTTGGCTGGTTATATCCTCAACGATTACTACGACCGTCATATTGACGCCATGAACAAGCCTGAAACGGCTGTCTGGGGGCGGGTTCTACCCCCTTCCTTTGCTTTGATCTTGTACACTGTTCTGGTGGGAGGGGCGCACTGGCTGGCGTTTCTGATTGATCAGGCACTTCGTCCGCATGATCATTGGCCGATGTGGGTTTTTCCCGGCATATCCTTCCTCCTTTTTCTATACGCCTGGGTATTCAAATGCACGGCATTGATTGGTAATATGCTGGTGTCGGTGCTTTGTGCCCTGGTACCCGTGGTGATGCTTTTGCCGGAGCAAAGGGCCATTTGGCTCACTTCTTTTGTGCAACCAGACACCATTCAGCAGGCGGTTGCTTTGGTATGGTTGTATGCGCTTTTTGCCTTCCTGACCAATCTGCTGCGGGAGCAAATTAAGGACCTGGAAGACTTTCAAGGGGATGCTGCTTGTGGTTGCAACACACTTGCTGTACTCAAAGGCCCGCGTTTTGCTAAAAAGCCGGCAGGCATGACAGGACTGTTGCTGAGTTTGTTCATTGGGTTACTTTTGATCTTCTGGCACCAAACGGGGGCGCCACAGTGGCAGGTGGTGGCTGGAGCGCTTTTATTGTTTTTACCGTCACTTTTTACAACGTTTATCCTCTACCGTGCAGAAGGCAAACCGGATTATTCCCGCGCCAGTTTCTTGATCAAAGTCGTGATGTTTGCAGGTCTTTTCTTGTTGCTGAGGTCTTGGCCTGAGGACATATTGGGGGCAGCACAAAACTATTTTGCAAAATTTTGAACCCATTACCTTTTTAATAATTTCCAGCATAAATATCCCAATATCCCAATATCATGCCCAAACCGCTCATTCTCGCTTCAAAAAGCCCACGCCGAAGTCAATTATTGCGCGAAGCAGGCATTGATTTTACAGTGCAGACTTTCGACATAGACGAATCTTTTCCCGCCGAAATGCCCGCTGAGGAAGTCGCTCCATGGCTTGCACAACGAAAGGCCAAGGCAGCGGCGCATTTGATTCAGGGGGAGGAGATCATCCTGGCAGCGGATTCGGTGGTAATCCTGGATGGAAAGATATACAACAAGCCCGTCGACTACGCCGAGGCCTTTGATATGATTCGGGCACTCTCCGGCAGACAACACACGGTGATAACGGGGGTTTGTCTGCTTTCAAAGGAAAAAGAAAAAGTGTTTGCCGGTGTTACTAAGGTTTGGTTTTCGGAACTTTCGGATGAAGAGATCGACTATTACATTCGAACCTGCGAACCATTTGACAAGGCCGGATCTTACGGCGCACAGGATTGGATCGGGCACTGCAAGATCACCCGCATTGAAGGTACTTTCCAGAATGTAATGGGTTTGCCAGTAGATCTGGTGTACGCAGCCTTGAAGGATTTTTAAACCATTTTCTGCTTGCCAAAAGGCATGAAATTCAAACATATATCCATGAATGCATTGTCTGTCAGAGAATTACGAGAATCGGATATCGCTTTTATAATCGAGTATTGGTTTGGTGCAGAACCTGAATTTCTGGAAGGTATGGGTGTAGATCTAAATAAAATGCCGGGCAAGTTGGAGTGGGAGCAAATGCTGCAGGAACAGTTAAGTCTACCCATCCCGGATAAAAAATCTTATTGCATTATCTGGGAATTGGACGATCAACCTGCTGGGCACTCAAACATCAATAAGATTCAGTTTGGCATAGAAGCCTACATGCACCTGCACCTTTGGCGCTCAGACATCCGGCAAAAAGGCATGGGGGCGACCCTGGTCAAAATGAGTCTGCCTTATTTCTTCAAAAATTACGAGCTAAAAAATTTGTACTCCGAGCCATATTCCCTCAATCCTGCGCCCAATAAAACCTTGGAAAGGGTAGGTTTCCAATGGGTAAAACAACACGTGACAACCCCTGGATGGCTCAATTTTGAACAGCCTGTGAATCTTTGGGAGATGAGCCGTGAAAGATTCCTAAGTCTCCAATGACAATAATTTTTACTTTAACCAACGACTTGAGCTACGACCAGCGGATGCACCGCATCTGTGGAACATTGGCTTCAAAGGGCCATGTGGTAACGCTTGTTGGCCTAGGTTTACCACACTCTACTCCCTTGGAAACCAGGCCGTTTGCTCAAAAAAGACTGTCCTGTTTTTTTCAAAAAGGCTTTCTCTTTTACGCTGAATACAACCTTCGGCTTTTCTTTTATTTGCTGGTTGCCCGTTATGATGCGGTTTGTTCCATTGACCTGGATACTTTGGCTGCGGGGTGTTTTGCTTCGCTTATTCGCCGCAAGAAACGTGTATTTGATGCGCATGAGTATTTCACGGAAGTACCGGAAGTCGTTCACCGGCCTTTTGTCAAATTAGTCTGGGGACTGGTTGCCCGGATTTGTCTTCCTTTTTACCGACATGCCTATACCGTAGGCCCTGACCTGGCCCGGATTTTTGAGGAAAAATATGGGTTGCAGTTTGGAGTGGTTCGGAATGTGCCTGCTATGAATGCTGCCGTTTTGGCGATACCGGAATCAAATTCGCAAATACGGCGCATCCTTTACCAGGGCGCCCTCAACGAAGGCCGTGGGATTGAGGCCATGTTGGAGGCGATGCAACATCTTGAAAATGTTCAACTTGTGCTTGCCGGAGAGGGCGATATTTCTTCCAAACTTCGACAAAGAGCCATTGAATTAAGACTGGACGATCGGGTGGTTTTTCTGGGGTACTTAAAGCCAGAGGACCTTAAAAGTCTGACGGCTCAGGCCTGGCTAGGCCTAAATCTTTTGGAGAATCGCGGCCTTTCCTATTACTACTCGCTTGCGAACAAATTTTTTGATTGTGTGCATGCTGGAGTACCTGTCCTGACCATGAATTTCCCCGAATACCGGGTGCTGAATGCTCAACACGAAGTGGCCATTTTACTGGAAGAATTGAATCCCACTGAGGTATCAAGTGCCATTCGGTCATTGCTGGAGGATGAAACGCTGTATGAAAAACTAAGGCATAATTGTCTTTTGGCACGAGATGAGTGGAATTGGGAAAGGGAGCAGAAGACGCTTTTGGAGATTTGGCAAAAAGTTGAGTTTAAGTGATCTGAATATTCAAAATTGCCTTCCGGCGACAGTTTTAAGGCTATTTTCAAGACCTAATCCGAAAGGATGTAATTTTGCCCTCCAAATTCAAAAGACTTCCATCCTCACCGTATTCCATGTTAAAATTCTTCAAGTTTACCCTTTGCGCACTCCTCCTGTTTGTCGCGCAAAGTGCTTTTGCCCAGCTTCAAAATATCAATCTTCAACTCCGCTCCACCATGGATTTTCCAGGCCAGACGCTCGCAAACGTCTGCGGTTACTGGCAAAATGGTCAGGAATATGCACTTCTGGGTGGCCAGGCGGGTTTGATCATTGTAGATATTACCAATCCTGCTGCTCCGCAGCAGATCGTTCAAATTCCCGGCCCAAATAATTTGTGGAAAGAGATTAAGGTCTATGGTCACTATGCTTATGTTACCTCAGAAGGAGGAGAGGGTGTTCAAATTGTAGACCTGAGTGGTCTGCCAAGTTCAAATTTAACCTATCACAATTACACAGGTGATGGCGCAATTGAAGGGGATCTCAATGCGATTCATGCGCTCCACATAGACGTTACCAAAGGTTACTTGTACGCTTTCGGCGGTGACCTCTTTAATGGAGGCGCTAAAATTCTTGACCTTAATGCCGACCCCTACAATCCCAAATACGTTGGTCGTTTTACGGAACTTGGATACATCCATGATGGGTATGCGGACAATGACACGCTTTATGCCTGCCACATTAGCGCTGGAATTATGTCCATCGTGGATATGGCGGATAAAAGCAATCCGGTAGTACTCGGCTCGGTAGAAACTCCGGGAAAATTCACGCACAACGCCTGGATTACCGACGACCGTAAGCATGTGCTGACCACCGATGAAACCACGCCATCGTTCCTGACCGCTTATGATGTAAGCGACCCATCAGACATACGCGAACTTGACCGTATATCTCCCAACAATGGAACGGGTACATATGTGCATAATACGCACATTATCAATGATTACGCGGTAACCTCATGGTACACCAGCGGGGTATTGATCGTGGATGCGCACCGGCCTCAAAATCTGATTACAGTAGCGCAATTCGATACCTATACAGGCAATAATCTTGAATTTGAAGGTTGCTGGGGTGCGTTTCCATATTTCCCATCGGGAACGGTGATTGCCACGGATATTGATCCCGGGCAATTGACAGTTTTGACGCCAACCTACAAGCGCGCCTGCTATCTGGAAGGTAAAATTATCAATGGTTGTAACGGACAACCACTTGTGGGTGCAACCGTTAGGATCAATGGCGGCACCGATCCTTTAAAAATTGCAACCACAAAGGCAGATGGTCTTTATAAAACCGGGCAGGTAACTCCTGGGAATTTTACCGCTACCATCTCTGCACCGGGTTACCAACCTAAAACGGTCAATATCACACTTTCAACGGGTCAGGTAAGCTTGTTGGATGTCATCCTGGATGCAGCTCAGGTTTTTAACGCCATTGGTACGGTGACAGAAATAGGTACGAATACGCCTATTGCCAATGCACAGGTAACCCTTAGCAGCGCTGTCAATTCCTTTACCATAATCTCCAATTCCAACGGCCAATTCAGTAAGGATTGTTTACCCGCTGGTAACTATATCGCAACGGCTGTCAAATGGGGGTATCTTGTTGGTTCTGTTACCGTTAGTCCAACAACGCCGATCTATATTCAACTTTCTCCAGGGTATTACGACGACTTTGCAACAGACCTTGGATGGACCACCGCGAGCACCGCTGACGCTGGCGACTGGGTTAGAGGGGAGCCGGAAGGAACCACCAATCAGGGCAGTCTGGTTAACCCTGAAAATGATATGAACCTGGATAACAATGACCATTGTTACATGACCGGGAATGGTGGAGGGCAGCCAGGCAGCAATGATGTAGACAATGGCAAGGTTTCGCTCTTTACCCCTGTAATGAAACTTGCAGGGTATCAGGATGCCGTACTGACGTATTATTTTTGGTTTTATAATGCTCCTTTCCAGGGCAATCCGGCCAACGACAAATTTGAGGTAGACATCCTGAACGGCAACCAAACGATTCATGTATCAACGGAAACTTTGTCGCAAAGCGCATGGCGTTATTCGGGAGAAATTCACCTGAAAGATTATACGACCCTGAGTGACAACATTCGAATCGAATTTTCAGCGACCGATGTATCCCCGGGCAATTGGTTGGAAAGCGCCATCGATATTTTTAAAGTAACACCCTCTACCGTAAGTGGACGGCCTGATTTGGACGCTTCGGCAATTCTGAGGGTTTCTCCAAACCCTTCGGTATCCGATTTTTCCATTCAATACGCTTGGGAAAACATCCAGGAAAATCCGGTATTAGAAGTTCGCAACCTCTTGGGTCAAGTAGTATTCTTCGAAAAACTTTCTGCTAAAACCGGTCTTGTAAACCTCGGAAACAATTGGAATGCAGGCGTTTACTTTGCCTCCTTACGCAGTGCAGGCCATTCGAGTGTTGCGGTGAAACTGGTTAAACAGTAGGAACTTAGTTTTTAATTTTCAGTTAATCGGTTTTCCTGTTTTGCTGTTTTTTTTATCGCTTTCGAAGTACTACCCCTTTTCCAATACTTCTGTTGGTCCAACCAAATAAAGCACGATCCAGCCAAAGTAGAAAATCCGTCAGGAACACCAGCCAGGGTTCTCCCGTAGAAGCAGGTCGGATTTTTACGCCCCCTTTGCTGTCAGTGGTCACATTGCGGGAATTTTTCTTGAAAATACTCTGGACGATGCCTGTCCAATAGACTTCCAAAATTCCGACTAAATGGCGACTAAGTCCTTGAAATTCAATGATTTCGAAGCCAGCATGGTCTGCCCATTTCTTAAAATCGGCGGAACCGATCAGATAATCATGCCCAAATGCGTAAGCGCCCTGCGAGATCAGATTTTCCTGGTCCTGCGGCTTTCGAATCCACTGCCAGAATCGGTTAACAGGGTCGTAGGTAATGGGAAATTCACGGCTGGGAAAAGTCATGATCGCAACCCCTCCCGGGCGCAACACCCGCGACATTTCCTGTACCATTTTCTCCGGTTGTCCAACGTGTTCGATCACCTCACAAGATACGATCAGGTCAAAAGACGCATTTGAATAGGACAGGTCGAGTGCATTGGCCGGCTCGTACCGAAGGTTGGCTACATTGGCATTTAGGTTGCGCGCATGGGCAAGATCCTCCTCATTCACATCGCAGCCAATCAATTCCTTGCAATGATCTGCGATCATGCGGTCATAATCGCCTTCGCCTGTGCCTAGATTTAGTGCCATTTTTGAATCCTTCGGGGCGTATTTTTCTAAACGATTTTTAACGAATTGGTACCGGTTTCGAAACGTTGGAAATAGAAATTTGAAATTCATGTAAGTGGGTTTTCAGAAGTGATACTTTTCAAAAATTGTCACTTCTCGCTTTTTCAAAAATTGTCTCTTCTATTGGTCACAAGGCCACACATAGTCCGATAGTGGCCATACTTTGCGTTGATAAGAAAAATGCCACCACTCCGTTCGGATGCCTTTTAGGCCAACCGACTCCATCGCTTCCCGTAAGATCCAGCGGTTGGCCAGTACTTTTTGCGGCATTTGGTTGTTGTCCGTATGCGCTTCTCGTCCAAAGTAATCGTAAGGGGTGCCCATATCGAGTTCATTGCCTTTAGAGTCTACAATAGTAAGGTCAACCGCAGCACCCCGGGAGTGCATGGAACCTTTGGAGGGTGGGGTCACATAGTCAGGGTTGGGGACTTTGTCCCAAAGACGCTGCTGGTAAGGACGAGGGCGGTAGCAATCAAACATTTTTAACCCTAAGCCCTGCTTCTTCAGGGCTTTATGTGCACTTACGATTGCCTCGGCAGCTTCGGGGCGAAGCAGACAGCGTGCACAATCGTAGATTTTTGCCTTGGTAAAATTATCCGTGGTCGCATACCGGATGTCCAACCGAATGGAAGGGTCGAGCCTGGCCAGATCTACAAAACCCTTTTCCGTAATCGGAATTGGTGTTGTGGTCTCCCCAGAGGGTTTGGGAGCTATAGTGGCAGGAGGTGTTATTATCCTGGAAGGCATTTCGTCCATTACTTTCTTTGAAGGTGTAGGAGCGGCCGATTCTTGCAGGTCCTCTTCTTCATTTACTGCGGAAGGCATTTGGTCCTCGCTAAGCTCAACTCCTGAAGGCGCGGGAGATTCCAATACCGCCTCCGGTTTTTTGGCAGACTGGTCGCTACCGCAGGCGGCGTTGAGAAGGAGTATTAGTAATAAACAAGTGCGCATCTTTTGATTGAATTTTGTGCAAAATTACTTTTTGCCCCCAACTCCACTCAACGAAAGCGCTTCGTTTGCGTTTATTTCGTCGTTAGCGTGTCGAATGACCGATGTTCAATTCAATAAAAAAATCAAAAGCTTGGAATAAGTAAGGCTAAACTGGAAGAATTTAAATCAGAATAATGGGCTGGCTGGCGAGATGATTTTTAGGCACTGGCCACAAAATAATAATTGCGTCGCTCATAAAACTGCTTTGCAAAGCCGTCCGCATCCAGGGATGGGCCTTCTGCCAGAAAGTTTTCAAGCAAAAAAATGCGCAACCCACAGCTTTCCAACAATGCGAATACCTGCTCAGGCGTGGATCCGTAAATGTCTGACGCGCCGAGGCCGTGCTCGAAGATAATCGTTGGTTTCCAACGCATTAAAGTTTCTTTGGCGCCTTCCAAAACCATTTGTTCCCCACCTTCTACATCGATTTTTAACACATTAAGCCGCAGATCTGAGGGCCATACATCGTCCAGTTTTTCCGTACGAACCGTTATTTGTGTGTCCTCTTCATTGGGTCGGTCATAGCGGCGTTTAAGTAAGCCACTATAGGAAGGATTGCTGACAACGTAGTTGAAACTAGAACTTCCATGCAGGTTGGAGAGCGCAATGTCGTAGAGTTGACAATTTGCACGCGCTACATATTTCTCCTTAAGATTTTGAAACAGCATTGGGATGGGCTCGAAACCAAAATGCCGGCCTTGTGGTGCAGCGGTCAGGAAAAGGTCAAGAATTTCGCCTTTATGGCAGCCTACATCAGCACAATTGCTCGCCGGGCGGCAAACCTTGCTAATAACGCGCTCCGTGAGGCGATCATAGCGTTGGTTTTTCGTGAAAGCAAAAGGCAGTGCTTTGAGTAAATTTTTTAAAAAGTCCTTCAAACGGAAAAAATTTCAAGAGAAACAGACGCATACCCTCGCTCGCGTTAATCGCATCGGCGGGTAAATCGGCAGCAAGATACCACGTTGCCTGCCTACGCTCTGCTTTGGCAGATAAAAAAGTGGATTGGGCACCGACCCTCCTTCGCGCTGCGCGCTATGGCGGGTAAAGCGGGTAAAAAAAAACCGTCGAAGCATTGCGCGCCGACGGTTAAACCCTAAAAACCAAATGAAAACAATCTTACTTATTTGCCTTGTGCCTCTACTCCTTAGCAGAGGCATATAATTATGTCTTCTGAATTGTCTTTTGTGGTAAATGGAAGCGTATCGTAAAAACGCTCTTAAAAAAGCCGTCGGAACATTGCGCCCCGACGGCCAAACCCTAAAAAACCAAATGAAAACAATCTTCCTTTACTGGGTGCACTCTGTTGAAAGCGAGTACAATGTGTTTGCTCTTCCTTCCGGAATTGTTCTTAGATAAAAACATATTTTATACGCCTAAGGTTGTCTTTTGTCACAGGAGTTTTTGGAGGTCTTTCGCCGCTTTAAACTTTATTAACAAATATGATTCTTATAACAGGTTAAATACTGCCTTTTTGCCAATTTTAATTCTGAGAATATGGTTTTTCTTTGAATATCATTTACAAGGTCTTTGGTTAGAAAGCCCCTGATTCGCATGAGTCATTTCGATTTCCTGCGGTTTTTTTATTACTTAATTGATTCCTTTGCCCAGGTATCTTTCAAGGTCACGGTTCGGTTGAAAACCATTTTCTCCGAAGTAGCATCCGGATCAACGCAGAAATAACCCAGTCGGGTAAACTGGAATCGATCACCGAGCCCTGCCCCGATCAGGGATGGTTCAACCAAGGCATTTTCTATTACTTGCAAGGAGTTTGGATTGACCGTAGATTTAAAATCTGCCTCGCTTGCCGGGTCTTCTACCTGGAAAAGCCGATCATATAGCCGTACTTCAGCAGTTTTTGCATCAGTGGCCGAAAGCCAGTGAATGACTCCTTTTGGCTTTAATCCCGAAGTATCCTGTCCAGATCGGCTTTCAGGAACATATTTGCAGTGAATTTCTGTGATATTGCCAGCAGCGTCTTTTATAACTTCCTCACATTGAATAATATAGGCGGATTTTAGGCGTACCATACCGCCAGGGGAAAGCCGGAAATATTTAGGGGGAGGGGTCTCCAGAAAGTCGTCATGTTCAATCCATAGTTCGCGGCCAAATGCCAGCGGACGATTGCCGGTTTCTGGCGCTTCCGGGTTGTTTTCCGTTTCCAGATGCTCGATCTTGCCTTCCGGGTAATTGGTAATCACCACTTTAAGTGGATTAAGCACGGCAAAACGACGCAAGGAAGTTTTATTCAAATCCTCCCGAATGCAAAATTCTAACAGGGACATATCGGCCACCATTTCCCGTTTGCCCAAACCAATACGATCGCAAAATTCACGAATACTTGCAGGAGTGTAGCCCCGGCGACGGAAACCAGAGATCGTAGGCATGCGCGGATCATCCCAACCCCGCACGAAATTATCTTCTACGAGTTGTTTCAGTTTGCGCTTGCTGGTGATGGCGTAGGAGACGTTCCTGCGCGCAAATTCGTATTGTTTTGATGGGAAAATACCCAGTTGCTCAATGCACCAGTCATACAATTCGCGGTGTGGAGCAAACTCAAGGGTGCAAATGGAATGGGTAATATTTTCAATGCTGTCGCTTTGACCATGAGCCCAGTCGTACATGGGGTAAATGCACCATGCATCCCCCGTTCGGTGGTGGTGGGCGTGTTTGATCCGATAGAGTAGGGGGTCGCGCATGATCATATTGGGCGAGGCCATATCAACTTTAGCGCGCAGCGTACAATGCCCGTCGGGAAAATCGCCGGCCCTCATTTTTTCGAACAATGCCAGATTTTCTTCCGGTGTAGTATCGCGGTAAGGGCTGTTTTTGCCAGGCTCGGTTGGGGTGCCTTTCAGCGCGGCCATTTGTTCTGAAGTCGAAAAGTCAACGTATGCTTTCCCTTTCAGAATCAACACTTTAGCCCATTCATAAAGTTGTTCGAAATAATCAGAGGCGTAGACGATTTTCGCAGGTTCAAAGCCCAGCCAACGAACATCTTCAATAATACTGTCTACAAATTCGGTCTCTTCCGTGGTGGGATTGGTGTCGTCGAAGCGCAGATTGGTAGCCCCGCCATATTTCACGCCTAGCCCGAAATTAAGGCAGATAGAGGTTGCGTGGCCTATATGAAGATAGCCGTTCGGCTCCGGTGGGAAGCGGGTAAGGATGGTTTTGTACTTGCCCGAAGCAAGATCGGCCTCGATGATTTCTTCGAGAAAATTTAGGGATTCGGTAGTCGTTTTTTCTGTGCTCATATTCAAATTCCGGCAAAAGAAGCGCAAAGTAAGGGAGTTTTGGGCAAACAATTGGACGGTTTCCAAAGTTTCCACACGCTAAAATCCAAATGGCGCGTTCAATGTAGATGGAGAAATTTGAGGCGTATGTTTTTAGCAGAAACAAACTACTTTTGAAGCACCTTCTTCCTATTTTTATGAATTATTACCGGGGAAGAGATTCACCAGATTTCATCAATTTCACAAAATTTTGAGTCATGAAGAAATTATTTTTCTTATTCCCACTTTGTGTGCTGCTATTCTTTAGCAATTGCGACAATTCCTCCAAAAAGAACGCGGAGGCCCAAAAGGCCGCTGCAGATGAAAAGGAAGCTGTTACCCTTGATTCGATAAGCAATATACTGGATCAGGAAAAAGCCGCCATCGAGGCAGACGTTCAAAAACTGGAAGAAAGCCTCCAATCCATGGAGGAGTAATCATTTAACATTCATTCAAACATTACGCAAATCATGAAAAAGCATATCCAAACACTCACCGCATTTCTACTGGCTTTCGCCGTTACCCTTTCCCTCCCTGCCATTGCCTTTGGTCAGGGTAAAAGCCAGGATAAAGGGGATAAAAAAGAAAAAAGCAATCAGGACCAAGGGCGTCCTGAAGCAAAACCCAAAGATCAAAAAGGACATGAAGGGCACAGCCATGGGGATGAAGGCGAGGTTCAAGGCAAACCAGGCGGAATGAAAGACGACAAAGGTTCTGACAAGGCAAAAGGGAAAGAAGCAGGGCCTGCTGGTGATGCAGCCAAAGACAATAAGGGAAATGCCTATGGTAAAAACAAGGGCGAAATGAGCGGTAGAGAATTTGGCCAAAACCGTGCTGCCGAAGCCAGAAGTAAAAATCAGGCAAAAAAAGCAGAGACCAAAAAGTCAGTGGAAGTTGGAGATACTAAGGTGAATGAATCGCGCGACCGCATCAAAAAGGCGAAAGAAAAACTCGAAAAAGATAAAAAAGCGAAGCGTGTAACCAACAAACAGTACGAAGAGCGAAAGCAGAAAATTGAAGAGGTCGAGAAACAAACCGACGAATTGGAGAAAAAGATAAAAATCGTAAAGCCTAAAATTGAAGGGATAAAATAAAATATGGATCATCCCGAATTTTTTAGAAAACAGAATTAAACAGGAAAACCGCAAAAC
>JAUSMG010000006.1 GCA_030645295.1 Saprospiraceae bacterium
CGGGTGTAGTTTGCGCTGTTAAAATCAATCGTGGAGTTCAGGTTTCCGAGCAGATCGTTGATCTTGTTGACCATAACTTGCTCCGCAACATTGTTCGAGCCTGTAACGACGATCGATTTACCGCGAGCGGCCTGCAATTCTTTCGCTACCTTTTTGATCGCTGAAGCAGCCTTATCATTCAGTTCTGGTCCACCGCCATTGCCGGAAATTTCAGCATAGAGCGCAGCGATTGCGGCGCCGGTTTCGCTGGGGCGGATTTGGATCCGACTGTCAGCATTGGAGCCCGTGAGCGACATGTAACCTTCCACCTGATAGTGGCGCGACATTTTCGCGTTCTTTTTACCGGCTACTTTACGGCCTTTAGCGTAATCACGGGCTTGTTGGATCGGGTTGCCCCAGGTTCCAAGGAAGTCTGCACCAAAGGAGCAAATTACGGTGGCTTCGTCAAATTTGTAATGTGGGAATGCACGGAAGCCAAAACACTTCTCGTTCGCCTCCAACAATGCTGCCGAAGAAACAATATCGTAATTGACAACGCTTGCGGCAGGATATTTAGCCACAAATTCCGCCAGTGATTTTTCAGCGCTTGGGCTGATAATGGTATTGGCAATGATTCGGATGTTACCCGAAGCCAGTTTGGCTTTGACATCGCGGTCAAGCACAGCCCATTCCATTTTAGTTACATTGCCTTCTTTTACGGTGCCCGCATATTGAATGCGGCGCGTATCGTAAAGGCTGAGGACGGAGGCTTGTGCACGGGCGCTGGTGCCGCCATTGGTGACACTGCTCAGGGTATTGCCCTCTATTTTGATGGGACGACCTTCGCGGGTTTTCACCAAAATAGCGCAATAATCACCGCCATTCACAAACGATGAAGCGAAATAGTTGGCAACACCAGGCACGATCTCGTCGGGCTTGGTGACGTATGGAATGGCCTTTTTAACCGGGATTTCGCAAGAGGCTGCGACGGTAGCCGCGCCAAGACCAAAGCCCATGAGCTTCAGGAAATCGCGGCGGCTGGCCTGCCATTTGCCGTCGGTTTGGTCTATGTTCTCGATTGAAAACTCGCTCTGCGACGACTGCGCGAACGCTTCGTCACGGGTCAAATCTTCAGTGCCTACCCAAATACCGTTATCGTGATGCATACTTTCTTTAAGTTATGAGTTATGAGTTATAAGTTGGGGTTAGCCCCAAAATCGCAACTCAATAATTTCAATTTCTGTATTAAAATAAAGTCTGAGCAGGAGCCACGAGTTTAAACAACTCATAACTCATAACTCATAACTTTTCTTCAATAGTGGCATTTATTGCATTCCAAGCCACCGATGTCTTCTACCGTTACTTTATCACGGGTACCCGCTTTGAGTTCGTTGTGGTAGCGCTCGTATTGCTTGTAATAATCGTTGTCTTTGAACTTTACTTCTGTTTCACGGTGGCAGCTGATACACCATCCCATGCCGAGGGTAGAATATTGGAAAACTACGTCCATTTCTTCCACTTTACCGTGGCATTTTTGGCATGCGATCTCGCCGACTGCCACGTGCTGTTCGTGGTTGAAGTAAGCGTGGTCCGGCAGGTTGTGAATGCGTACCCACTCAATCGGGCCTTGAATTTTACCATTTGAGTCGTCTTTAAGCGCTTTCACTATGCCCTCCCATTGGTTTTCAACAACACTTTTACCATTCTCATCCAGCGCAGTCAGGCTATTTGCCGCCATATACTCCTGACCGATCCATTTTTTATATAGGTCTTCGATCTGCTTGTCGCTCCAGTTTTCGTAGCCGTCCAGATATTTGCTGGTGATGGGGTCGAAACCGATGGACGCAAAAATCTTGGTGATCTCACTAGTGCCACTCGCCGTGCCTTTTTTCACTGCAGTGTGACAGTTCATGCAAGTATTCGCTCCGGGAATACCGGATTGTTTGGAGCGGCGGGCAGTATCGTGACAATATTGGCAATCAATTTTATTGATCCCAGCGTGAATTTTGTGGCTGAAATTGATGGGCTGATCAGGCTTGTAATTTTGCTCGCGTCCCATACGGGTAGCATTGTCTACGGCTTTGTAGCCAAAGATCAGCACCGTTGCAAATACCAAAAATGCGATAGCACCTTTAGTGGTAAGCAACTCATAAGCCGTCTTTTCCACGGGAGGCAGGCCATCTTTTGCACGGGAGACATTGGAAAGGTTGTTCACGATGCGCATCAGTGCGAAGGCAAGCAACATCAATGTGCCGGCAAGTCCAATGAACAGCCAGGGAAGGCCTTCTTCTTCGGAAGAGGCTACAGTTTTGGCGTCCTGAACAACTGGTGGTGGGGGTGGAGCACTGATATACAAGAGAATACTCTCAATCTGCTCATCCGTAAGCCCAGTGAAATTGTTCATCAACGCAGGCTTCCACTTGCCCCATACCTCGTTGGCACGGGGGTGGCCAGTGGCGATGAGTGCCTGTGAATTACGAATCCAGGCATACAGATCTTTACGCGGAAATGCCGACCAACGCTCTTCCGTACCTGCCAGAGCAGGACCGGTGAGGTCATCCTTCATATTCTTGTTGTGACAAGCGGCGCAGTTAGCGACAAAAAGTTCCTTACCAGCTTCTTTGGTAGGTCCTGCATGCAGGGAGGCGGTGGCGGCAATGAGGAGCGTAAAAACCCAACAAATGCGTTTCAACAACATATCGGAGGTAGTTGATTTTCTCTAAAAATGGGCAATAGACCCGCTGTTTTTCGTTTCTCAGGGTAGAAACCTGACAGACACTGATTTTGATGGCGCAAAGGTAAAAACCGTGCTTTGCCCACAAAACAAACCGTTAAAAAGGCGACCTATTTAGATACACTTTAAATCACAGTTTTGTCATAAGTCCGTTAACACCCCGTTAAAAAAGTCGCGCAAAGGTAGAAACGCAAGGGGCGTTTCCAAACGTGGGGGGGGAAAAAATTTGCAGAATTGTACAATAAATAGAATTGAGGCCTCCAATCCAAAATCAAATGTTCGCCAAATAGAGTTTGTGACAATTGCAATTATATTTTTTGAGATTTAAATAAAAATAAAAATAATATTTTACGTAAATTATAATTTATATTTTTTGATTTTGTTGAAAACAGCTTTTATTTTCAAAAATCTAAAAAAAGTTTGAAAAAAAAATCTTTTAAGCACTACTCAGCACTAGATTTGCAGACCAATTTGGCAAACCTAAATTGTCAAATCACATCCTTTTTTTCACCAACCACTTTTTAAATATGAAAATTATGAAGCAAGCCCTCGCTATCGCCGCCTTCTTACTGGTCGGCATTACTGCCATCAACGCTCCAACCCCATTAAGTTAACCTCCTGTTCGTACTCCTCAACTGACCTACGAAAGCCTGA
>JAUSMG010000012.1 GCA_030645295.1 Saprospiraceae bacterium
ATGTGGTCAGTACCTCCTCTGCTGCGAAAACTGCAAAGTTGCCCGCATTCATTCCTTCACCGCTTACTTCGAGTACTTCGAGGCCATCGGTGTTTAGCGTGAATTGGAAGCCTTGCACCATTTGGTCTGCCGTCATCTTCAACTCGAAGGTTTCGCCAGATTCGACGGAACGATCCTCCACATCGAACAACAAGGTGCCAACACTGCGTTCATTGATCGTCATAAAGTTATTGGCCATTGCTGTTCCGTTCAGATCGCCGATCTTGATGGCTACGAAGTCCTCCGACAGATGGCTGCTTTGAATGTTTTCTACCGTTTTGCTCTCCGGGAATAGGGTGGAGAATGGATTGTTAAGGTTCGGGAACACAAAGGATTTGTCCACGAAACGCCAGGATGTATTTTCTGGCAACTCATCGTAGATCCCCAAGATCAACTTGCGCAATTCCACAATGTCGAATGAAGTGATACTGCCCGATTTGTTTGCATCGGCAGCAATCATTTTGTAAGGCGAAGTAAGTGGCGCCCAACCCAGAATATGCTTCGAGATCAATGCGATATCATAGGTGGTCACGCCATTCAGATACCCCTTGCCTTCGGCCGTGGGGGTCAGGGTGTAACTGCCGGCAAATGGGACAGCATTGGAGAACTGGTAGAATCCAGCGACATCCGTGAGCGCAGACTTGACCGGCATTGGGCCGGAATTATTCGAACCCGCCAATTGTAACTGTCCTTCTTCCAGGCCATCCTGTGCCTCTGTTTTTAAACTGCCGGATACACTCGCAACGGTCGAACATGGATCGTTCAACTGGCAGTTTCTCCAGTATGCGTTCACGTTTTCCAGCGCGCTGTTCAAGGGTATGCCAAAATTTTGCAGGTAGAACCCAACGCCGGCAAGGTAATTGTTCGAGAGATTGAGCAAGCCTTGTACAGTGAATTGATCAACTTCCAGTTTGTCCAGTACGATGTCGTCCACCAGACAAGGCGGAAGCGATGACAGCAATTGAACAGCAAGGTTCCGGTCGTTGAAATCCTGATTGTACCATACATTCAACTGCAACGCCAGAACGTTCGCAGCTACCTTGTTCTTTAATGTACCATCGCTGTTCAATACTGGGGAACCTGGGTTACAGTCATTTGCTGTGCCAAACACATGCTGGCCAGCAGGACTGAATTGGGCAACAGTGCCATTTCCGGGCAACATGCTTTGCAGACAAGCTGCGCTGGTTACCGAAATGACTTTACCCAGTTTACCGGCCTTTATTGCACCATGTTTGTTGATCATCTGCTCGATGGCCTCCGTAGTGCTCATCCCGTTGATCAGCACTGAAGCATTGCCCCAGCCATCCTGGGGAGCAGTACAAAGTGGTTTGCATCCACCATTGGCAACAAAAGTCACAAAAAACTTCGGCGCCCAGTTGACACATAGATCCTTGTAATTCACGCAATAAGTAACCCAGTTGACGCCATTGCCCGCCACACTTTCTCCAACACAGATGACATCGTAACAGTTGTCAACGAAATAGGGTGCAAGGATATCCGTGAGGTCTCCAGGCCCAGGCAGATCCGCCACACACAATACAAAAATGGTGTCCGGTCCGGTATAAGTAGGCGGAATCGAATCCACTACCTGGAATGATTGATAACAGGTCGATACATTGCCGCATTCGTCCGTGGCTGCGTAAGTGTACGAGGTTGTAAGTGGCCAATATGGGCAACCAACACCGTAGCTGAATATGCTTTCTACCGTAATGGTGACTGCACCACACATATCCATCGCCATTACCCCAGCCGTATCGGGTGCGGGGATGTCGAATTCGCAAGTGAGCAGCACGTTGCCTTCCGGGCAAGTGATGACCGGTGGTGTTGTGTCTACAATAGAGAATGTTGCGGTCACATAAGTCGTGTTGCCACATTCGTCGGTTGCACGAAATTGATAAGTGCGGGTGAAAGTAATACCGCATTCAAGTACATGGGAAAGGAAGACGACCTCGGTAGTAACAGACCCACAATCGTCGCTCACTTCTGCGAAGCCAAAATGATCCAGCCAGTCCAGCATTTGCGCTTCGCCCTCTTCTCCCATCCAGCATTCAACATCCAGATTCTGGGGAAGAATAGTGAAAGTAGGAGGTGTCGTGTCAACTACCGTAAATCTGGCATCCCGGAAGGATGAATTGCCACATTCGTCGGTCGCTATGAAGCGAATAAATCGACGGAAAGTACCTGCACAGCCAGACGTATCCAGCGGGAATGGACTGTTCTCATAAGTCCAGGTTATGGTAGAACAATCGGAAGCTGTTGCGCCACCATGGGTGTCCAGCCAATTCTGATAATCAGCCTGATTCATAGCCGGGTCGCATTCAACCACTACATTCACTGGATTTTGGATCTCAGGTGCCTGAGTATCTACAACCGTGAGCACTTGCGACACTGTTACGGAATTGCCACAAGCATCGGTGGCGCTCCAGCTGCGGGTCAGGGTATAAAGGATCGGGCAGATGCCTTGAGCCTGAATTTCGCCTAAAAACAGGATGGTAACAGGCCCTGTACAATTGTCAGTAGTTGTCAGGTTTTGTGACACACCAGGTACAAAATTACACTCGAACGCGCCATTAGCAGGCGGGTTATTAAAAGTCGGCGGAGTGATATCATTCACCGTGATCGTTTGAGCACAAGTCGCGGAATTGCCGCAAACATCGGTTGCGCGATAGGTCCGGATGATGGTGAACCGGTTTGCACAGGTCTGATTAGTAATTACATCGCCAACATGCACAATGGTCACCGTGCCTCCGCAGAGGTCCGAAGCGGTGACACTAGCTGTTGATGCCGGTGGAACACTGCTGGCGCAGGAGACCGCTACATTTGCAGGGCACGTGATGCTGGGAGGCGTGATATCATTTACCGTGATCGTTTGTGCGCAGGTTGCTGAATTGCCACAATCGTCCGTAGCAACATAAGTGCGCTGGATCGTGAAATTGTTGGGGCAGGTCTGGCCCGTGATCACATCGCTTTCGAGTACCACGGTCACCACACCGCCGCAGTTGTCGGAGGTAACGATGTCCAGCGAAGCATCGGGCGGTACCAGGTCAAGACAAGAGACCGTCACGTCAATGGGACACTCGATGGTCGGCGGAATCAGGTCGCTCACCTGAATGATTTGGACGCAGGAAGTAAAATTGCCGCAATCGTCCGTGGCAACATAAGTGCGCTGGATCGTGAAATTGTTGGGGCAGGTCTGGCCCGTGATCACATCGCTTTCGAGCACCACGGTCACCACTCCACCGCAGTTGTCGGAGGTAACGATGTCCAGCGAAGCATCGGGCGGTACCAGGTCAAGGC
>JAUSMG010000015.1 GCA_030645295.1 Saprospiraceae bacterium
CGTTGGTGGGCAATCCCGCAAGGGTGATCTGGTCATTCACCGTCGCATTGCTGATCACTACTTCATAATAGTAGTCCCCTGAACTATTGCAGCTGGCATTGGAGTGCAAGTAACGCTTAAATGAAAGCAGGTTTGGACAACTGCTGTTTCCATTCACGGTGATCGTCACCGCCGGCGTGTATAAATATTCCGGGCAGATCGATCTTTTACAGGCTCGCCGAAAGTAGGTGGTCTGTGTTAGACTGGCTGGATTGTAGGTCAGTGCAGTGGCTCCAGGGATGTCCGTAAAGGCAAGGTTGTCCAATGATTGCTGCCATTGGTACACAATGCTACCACCTGTTCCACCGGCCGCTTGCGAAACACTTGTAATGATATCTGCATCAAACGGGCTGTTGCCACTGGCTGGACTGGGGGCGAGCAGCACACCAGGGCTGGTAATATTAGAACAACTCTCGCAGGGAACAAGGCGAATAAAAGCCGGATTTCGTCGGATATTGGTGAGGAAGGTAGCGCCACATTCAGCACCGGCGACCGCCTTAAATTTGGATCCGGGAGCACTATTCTCTGCAAACGCCTGGCCCACCAGGGTACTTTCAATTTTATAACCCGATAAAACCCCAGACCAATCTACCATTTTGTTAAGCTGGATATCCAGGTTAAGATTTGCATCTGTTGTGTGCAGAGGGGCCCAAAAAACCAGATATGGATCCGTACCATCCGGATTGGCAATTAATACAACATAGGCTTCTGAATCTTCCACCAATGCCTTGTAAAACACATGGTTGCCAAAACGGGTCTTTAGATCCACCATGCCATACCATGCAGGCTTGGCCTGGGCGCCATTTGATTCCATTGGAGAAGCCCATCCTCCTGAAGGGTGTGTACCCAATTTCCAAAACCCGGAACTATTATACAGCCCCGTGTAATATTGGTCAGTCGGCCTGGCCACATCAAAAGCATTGTAAAAAAACACTTTTTCAAAATGGTACCTGCTGTGTAAAAACAAGCCCCTTATGAGGTAGGCATTGTGCGTTTTTTCCCCAACGCCCGTGCTGGGATTGCTGTCAAAACCATATTCGGTGGCCCATGCATGGGTATTTTTCAAGACTCCCGTTACACTGTTTCGATTCATCTCCAGCCAAGCCGCCAGGTTTCTTATTTGCCAGCCTTCTGACAATGGATCTTCCGGATAGGCCCAACGAGTGGTGCCCTGTATAAAGCTGTAGGAGTGGCAATCCACAGCATCCAGATCCTTGAGTACATCACAATTGGCGACATTTAAATAATCACCTATAAAATCGTGGCGCTTCAGGTCTCCACCGCAATTGGAAAAATCACGCAATATGGAGTTGCAATTGTTGTCCCGATATGCTTGAAAGGCTCCGGCTACCAACTTCATCTTCCATCCGCCCGCAGATCTTTCGCCGTATTTGTGCACAAAAGCGTTTCTGGCGCCGGTGAGCAAATTGTGGTAATCGGCTTTTACCGGATAATCCCAGAGTTCGTTGCCTACCTGGAAGATTGAAGCCAATATTTGAGCATTGGTTCCATTGGCGGGGGCAAATTCGTCGATAAATTTTTTGGTATAATTTTCAAACGAATGCTGTATCCCGGAAGGCCCGGATAAAGACCAATCATTTTCCTTGTAAATTTTTTCTTTCCAGGTTTGTGGATCATATTGCAGCAGCTCCGTTGCTGCGGTAATATTGGAAAAACCATGCGTATTCCGGTACAGGTTGTACAAGCCTTTATTGTATGCCATATTGGCCGGGGTACCTTCCGGAATGGTATTTTTGGGCTTGATGTTCTGATCATAACTCACCAATGAATTATCGAAATCTTCATCCATGGTGTGAAAATTCCTGAATTGGGTGGTTAGCTGGGTAATCTGATTGCTGCTTTCATTTTGGTATGATCTGAATACCAGCCCCCCATCATTGACGCCGATCATAGAGCCAAACGCAAACGGACTAGGGACATTGAATGTATTATTGACCTGTACTATTTCTGCTGCGCTCAGATTTTTACCATAGTCTTTGTTGACCAGGCAAGAACCAAATGGCAGGGTGGTAAAAGTTGCCACGGGTGAGTAACCACTGTTTTCTGTTCCACAAATGGCCTGAATACGCACTTGATATTGCGTGGAAGGGGTCAGTGGTGGGTTTAAGGGGTAGTTAAAAGGCGGTATATTGGCGCCCACACTTATCCAATTTCCTGAAGTCCCGGGCCGGTATTCTACAAGGTATCCAGTGACACCACTTACCCCCGGCAAAACCACCGAAGCGCTTGAGGTGCCGGGGGTTACACCCGGCGCGGCAGG
>JAUSMG010000019.1 GCA_030645295.1 Saprospiraceae bacterium
AGCAAGGAAATGCTCGCCGGGTGTCGAAATGGGAATGTATGGCTTCTGAACGACTCCCTCAAAGCAACCCAAAAGTTTAGCCATAAAAGTGAAGTAAACTCCGTATGTTTTTCGCCCAAAGGAGACCTGATCCTTACGGCATGTTCAGACAAAACGGCTGTACTTTGGAAAACCACGAATGCAACCAAACCACTTCGGGTATTTTCTGGACATACCGCTGCGGTAGTGTGCGCAGTTTTTTCACATACGGGGGATACCATTCTCACTGGAGACGCTGACTCCACAGCCATGCTTTGGAAATGGACCGGCGAAAAAATCCGAAGTTTCAAACATCCTGAAATTCAAAGTGTGGCGATGACTTATGCTGATGGAGGATCCAAAATCATTACCGGAAGCATATTAGGCACCGTGAAGGTTTGGGGCTTGGAAGATAAAGAAGTAGAGCCGAGTGTGATTTTTAATTTTGGCTTGAAGGCAATTAAGTGTTCTCCAGACGGTCAAAGTATTTTAATCGGGAGCTCTACAAAGCCACTTGGTAAAATTGTGGGGCTTGATGGTCGGGTCATAAAAAAATTAAAAGGTCATACCAGCGCCATAATATCTATGACCCTGTCCTCCGATGGAGCCTACCTGCTGGTTGCTCATGCCGATTCAACAGCCAAGTTGTGGAACCTAGCCAGCCAAAAAGTTCAGTCTTACTCCTTTCCTACTAATTTGGGGTATGTAGCATTGTCGAATTTTGATACACTAAACGCCTTGGGGCAAAGGTATATGCTGGTGGGTGGGGAGGATAGGGTATGCCGGTTGATCGATCTTTGGGGTAAGGAAAAAACAAGCCTTTTGGCACCAGCTAGCCGTGCAATATTTTCGCTCGAAGGAGAAAATGTGCTTACCGGAAACATAGATGGCACCCTCAAATTCTGGGATAACGCTAAGAAACAAAGTCGATTGGTTTCGGGTACTGAAAAACAGGTTACAGCCATAGCTTTTTCGCCCGTTTCCAGCAGCCAGGCTTTTGTAATTGGAAATGCTGATGGAAAGATCGTTTACTGGGACTCCTTGGGGGCGACTCCAAGAAATATTCCGCTTCCCGCTTCCTCCATATATACAACGTCTATTAATGCGCTGGCCTTTTCACCGGACGGAAAATATATCATGTTTGGAAACCAAGGCGGGCTAACAGAAATAAGAGCGCTTGATGGGAAGGTATTTAAAACATATCCCAGTGGAAGCCGGCGTGTCCAGAATGTAAAAGCAGTCGCTTTCTCACCATGGTACGATAAAGGAATCCATCCGGACAATTATGTTTTAAGATGCCATGGGAAAAATGCTGAACTATGGGACACCTCCAACGACCGGGTTACCATTTTTTCCGGGCACACCTCAGAAGTAAGCGCAGTCGCTTTTGCGCCAAAGGGACACACATTTTATACTGCGAGCAGGGACGGCACCATCAAATATTGGAACATCAATTCAGGCAAAGAAATTGCAACCCTGGTTTCTATTGATTCCACGGAATGGGCGGTAACTACTCCAAAAGGTACGTTTGACGCCTCCCAGGAGGGAAGAAAATTGATGCACTACACCGTTGGCATGGAGGTAGTATTGCTTCGTCAAATTATGGAACGGTTTCTGGACCCGGGTTTGCTGGCAAAAGTAACCGGGTTCAGTGCCGAGTCGGTTCGCAAAGCAACCAACATACATGCCCTCTCGCTTCATCCCGAGGTGACGATGGAAATTGACGGGCATTATTTGAAAGTCTCGCTCAAGGAAAATGACGGTGGCATTGGTAAGTTAAGCCTCTACATCAATGGCAAGCGAAAGGTTGAAGACCTCAATCCTCCAGACTCCACAACCCAAAAAAGAAGGACAACTCTGCCTCCTATTGACCTTGATCATTTTGGCAACATGTTTCGGGCGGATACTGTCAATACCATTGCGCTTTATTCCTACAATAGAGAAAATATTGTAAGAAGCGAAGCTTTTGAACTGCCATATCAGCCGGGGGTGCGAAGCAGAGGAGATGGAGGTTCAAGTGGCCAGCAGGCTAATGTTTGCATATCATCTGACCCCAATATCTACATGATTGTGGTAGGCACTTCTGTCTACAAAGATACCAGTATGTTCCTCCCATACCCTGAGCAGGATGCGGTTGCAATGGTAAACGCACTTGAAGGAATTGGAAAAGCAATGCGAGGAGAAAACAAGGTGTTTATTAAACATCTGTCAACTTCAAAAGCCGAGGGGGTTCAACAAGCAAGTAAACAGAACATAGAGGCCGCATTCAAGGAGTTTGCGGCAAAAGCAACTCCTTGTGATGTGCTTATTGCCTACTTTTCAGGTCACGGCAAAAATTGGGCGCCACCAGGCCAACAAGATGCAAATTTTTACTACCTCACCTCAGAGGTTTCCATGGAAACACTCAAACAGGAGAAGGAACGTACGGAACATGCCATTTCAGATGTAGAATTGGAAGAATGGCTCAATGAAAGTCCTGCGCTCAAGCAAGTTGTTTTCCTGGATGCTTGTAATGCGGGTACTGCTGCAGAGAATATTAAAGCAAAAGGCGTTCGCTCAAGGGGAGGGCCGAATTCCAGTCAGTTGATCGCGCTTACACTTTTGAATGATAGAACGGGCTCCTGGATACTTTCCGGCAGCAAGGCGCAGATGCGCAGCTGGGAGGCCGAAAAATATGGCCACGGACTATTGACCTACAGTCTGTTGAAGGGTATGAACGGGTCTGCCTTGTTAGATGGCCGGCAGGTGGATGTCAGCAAATTATTTGATTATGCAATTGGAACAGTACCCAAATTGGCTGCAAGTATGGGGAAGGAACAAGACCCAGTTCCTTTGCGTGGGCAGGGCACTTTTCCAATAGGTATTAAAACAGCGGATACGAAAATCCCATTGCCGGATGTGATGACCGTTTTTACGCCAGGTGTCTTTCAGGCCATCCCCGGCTTTAATGATCCTTTGAAATTAAAGGATGCTTTGAATGAATATTTTTATGCGGAAACGCTTAAAGGCAATAAGGCTAAATTTGTGTTTTACGATACTTCCCATCCTTTGGATGATGCTTATAATATTCGAGGAATATACACCATTGATGGCGAAAACGTCCTTGTTAAAGCCCAGCTGTACAGAGGAGAGGAAACGATAGGAGAGCAATTTGATATAAATGGAAGCAAAGACCCAATAAAACTAAGAACTGAGATTTTGAAGATTATTATGCCAATGGTACAACAGGAGCAAAAACGAAGACAAACGCGTTAAAGGCATGTTGGGGAAGGATTTTGAATGCAGATGCACTTCAATTAAAAAGACCTTTTTCGACACCCCCTTAAAATAATTACACATTCCACACATGAAAAAATTAGCCTTTTGCCTCCTGGGTATTCTTGTGGTTACGGCTGCTGTTTCGGCGCAAAGCCGCAGTTTCTCCATGATTCCCAAGCCAAAATCTGCGCAAAATTCCACCCGTATCAAGATGGAGGAGACGCCGGAATTTAAAAAAGCCTTGAAAGTGTATGAACGGCTGCGAGAGGCACGGGGTGATTTCCGGTACCCGGTGCCAGATTTTTTCATGACCCAACAAAAGGGCCAGGTGGCTTCTATAATCTACGGTCCCCCGATCGAAATTTTTCTGGAAGAAGCGGCCTACAATGTTTGCGCGTCCTTTGGAGATAAAGCAGATGCGGCAATGGCCTTCTTACTTGGCCACGAGCTCGCCCATTACTATGAAAAGCACGGCTGGCGCAGCGATTTTGGCACTACCTATAGTCATTTAGGCATTTCAAAACAGTTGGATACCTTATACAGGGAGTTGGAGTCTTCCACAGAGGGCAAAAAAATCCACAAAACACTCTTACGCTTTGATACCCTATCCCATCAGTATGAAGACGTTGCGATGGAATCCCAGGCAGATTACCTGGGCGGTTTTCTGGCGTATTCTGCCGGGTACGGGCTGTTTGACGATGGAGATGAGTTAATTGGCCGCTTGTACGATGAGTATGGCATGAAACCACAGACTGCAGGTTATGTCACACGCAGCGAACGGGAAGGCATGAGCAAAACGGCTTCCGAACGGATGAAAACCCTGGTGGATGTTTTTGAAATGGCCAATATGCTTACCGCCATCGGGCGTTATGACGATGCCAACCTGTTTTACCGCTATGTACTCATGGAGTATCAGGGTCGGGAGATGTACAACAATGTCGGGGTGACTTATTTGCTCTTTGCGTTGAAGGAGTATTTTAAAGAAGATGAATTGAAATTTCGCTTCCCTATCCAGCTTGATCTGGCCATGGCAACCCACCGGGGCTCAGACGAGGCAAAAGAACGCAACAGGCTGCTGGAACAAGCCATCCAACACTTTGATGCGGCCATTAGTCTGGATCCCAACTACTCCCCGGCCTACCTGAACAAAGCCTGTGCCTATGCTTTGATGGATGATAATACCAGGGCCTACTTTTATGCTGATGTAGAAGGCCGAAAAGCAGCCACCAAAAACATGGACACTCTGGCGATTAACAACCTGGAAATACTTTTGGGTATTCTGGACTACCGCAGCGGGAATGCGGCCAAAGCCAAGGAGCGATTCACGATGGCCAAGGCTACCAACAAAGGACTGGCGGAGTACAACCTGGCCAAATTGAACAATCAGCCTCTCCCTGCTCCCCCGATAAGCCCGGATGGTTTTTTTGAGGATGAAACCATCGATTCGAAGGACATTAATTCGATCCTTTTTCCCCCGGAAGGGCAAAAACTTCAAATTGAAGCGAATATAAGCTTTCATAAAGTTGATCAGGAGTTGGAACTCATGCACTCACGGCTTTTATTTGCCCGTCGTCCTTTAGGGAAAACGACCAAGTTTCTGATGACCAACCCTGGTAGCTACCCCGGCAAAACGTCCAGAGATATAGGCCAGGGCGCCTCCAGGACGGATATTGTGAAAGCGTATGGTGAACCACCCACCAGTATCCAAACCCCGCAAGGAGAAATTATGGCCTACCGAGACCTGGGCATTCTTTTTATCATGAAATATAACCTCCAGAAAAAGGACAGCGAACTCGAGCGCTGGGTACTCTATAAAGAACCATAACCAAATTTTCATTTTCACCTTCCAACATTTCAATGATGAAAAAACATCTTTCAATTACCCTGGCCCTGGCATTTGGTTGTTAGTTACCGACGCCTGAAAGATTGAAGGATACACCAATGAAATAACCCAATTCGTACACAGAAGTTATCGGAGCGATATTTGAATCGGAGAGATAACGGTCGCCAACCTGATATCCTTGGGAGAGTTTTTCTGATTTTCCACCCATGATGCCAGCGTTTAGGACAATGCGTTCGCTTCTTCCGAAAAGCAGACTGGGTCCGAGGAAGAAAGAAATGGATTGTAAGTTTTCGCCGCCGCCAAGTGGGAAACCCACCCCAAAAGATCCTGCAATGGATACGGATTTGCGACTGGGGGCATAGAAATGAACAAAGGAGGTCAAAACCGGCACAAAAGCGTCTTTATCACCAGATTGCAATACTGAATCGCGGACAAAGAAGGATTTAGGACGACTGAAAAACTGTCCAAAATTGAGCCCCACACTGGCCCGGACCCGCATTCCACCGAAAACGTTGACTGCGACAGGGGCCAATTCGATGGTTTTCAAGCCTTGGCGTTGAAGGGAATCAATTGGAGAGAGTTTCAGTTTCATGGTTAGATTTTCTCCGGTGGCGGTATGACGGTAAGTTTTGGAGAAACTATTGCTGTTGAGTTCAATATAGGTGGTGCGCAATTCGGACAAGATCTTTGGGTCGAGCGTGTGGATATAAGGAATGGTTGCTTCGAGCGAATCGGCGTTTTCCTGATGGCTCTGTGTTTTGTTCTTTGCAACGGCTACGAAAGCCTCGGCATCATTTCTGAATTCATCCAGGTTGCTTTGAGGGAAATCAAATTTCCGAAACTCGTTCATTAAAAGTTCACAATTACCCGTAGTGACCGCATACTTATCGGCTTTTCTGTGGTATTCATGAATGATTTTGGGCAGCTCGGTTTGTGCGTCTGCGATTTTGAGCACTTGGTCAAGATCAATTTTATTGGGGTCTTTTTCTAAAAAAATACGCTCCATATATTCACTTGACATCCGTTTGATCTGCGTTGGTTCGAGGCGTGAGTTGTAGCGAATATGGTTAACCTCGTCCACTGCAAAGGCTTGAATGCGCTGAGCGACCAATTTTTTCTGGACCTGTTCCTGAATGGTTTTTAACTCGCTTTCAAGTGCAAACAGATTGTCTTTGGCAGCCCCAAAATCGGCTTCTAATCTTTTGAGTTGCGCCACACGTTCTTGTCGGGCTCTTTCTTCCTCGGTTTTCACAAAACCGCTTCCCTCACTCAAATCACTTCCCGAGAGTGAGGGGAAAAACTTGAAAGCGCCCATCATCTGGTCGGCGCCTTTGAATAGAAAATTGAGTGGCATCGTTCCTGCTCCGCCAATATTGCTCAGCATGTTGGAAGCATTGGTAGTGGCGACCTGAATTTCTTCTTTTTCAACCTCTACGGATAGATCGTATAAGTAGTTGTTATAGTTTTCGACATGAAGCAGAACGGTACTTCCTTTTCGTGCGGTTGGTTTGGTGGTTGGTTTACCGTTCTGAACATAGTAAACGGAATCCCGGAAGACGTTGTAATGAATGTGAAGATCTTGTGCAGAAAGGGTTCCTACCGCAATAAAAGCAAGTAGACAGCAGAAGGTTTTAGGTAACATAAGTTCTTTTTTTGCGGTAAAAATACGTCAATTATTTTGAGTTTAACCACATACAACACAGTTTTTATACCTTGCCGTGCAACTGCCAAAGGCAATTCGATATGCTGAGAAGATTTGTTTACCCACACAGTCTGATTGTTACCTGTCTGGTGTTCATCCTGATCTGGTTTTTGGATGTCATACGGATCAATTTACACTTTTTAAACCCGTTCAATGAATCTATAAGGGACTATGAAATTACGGACATTGTTTACGCGCGTCTTAGAAACAGTAAGATCAAATTAGACGACCGGATTGTTCTGGTTCACTGTGGAAACGGCCATCCTAGCCGGGATACGCTCCAAATGATGATCAATCGGATCGTAGATGCCGGGGCAAAGGTGATTGCAGTGGATATCATGCTGAGTGAGCAAAAGAAGCCTTTTACGACGGACTCATTGCTGCGGCAAAGTCTGCTTCGGATCGATAATGTGGTATTGGCCAATGAAATTCAGGATTTGGCAGAGGATGGGGTGACCTTTAAATCTCAGGGTAACTGTGATACGTTTTTCTGCGATTATGTCTACACCGGCTTTGTTAATTTTATCGACAACGATTCCAGTACCATCCGACTGTTTAGTCCGCGTGAAATGACCTCTGACGGCGAAAGTTTGGCTTTTGCAGCACGAATCGCAGCATTATATGACCCACAGGCTGCTGAGCGGCTTTTCAAGCGGGGAAACGTTGTAGAAGAGATCTATTACACCGGGAACGAAAACCAATTTGTACAGTACGAACCCAAGGACATTCTGGATAGTACCATAAAACTACGGTCTACCCTGAATGGGAAAATTGTGATCATAGGTTTTTTACCCCTGGATGCCTGGGATAAGCCCCTGTTAGACCGGCATTATACACCCTTAAATACACGCTATACCGGCCGTAATACACCGGATATGTATGGGGTCGTAATTCATGCCAATATCCTGCGGATGATCCTGGATAATACTTATGTGAATGAACTTCCATTATGGGTGAATTCATTTTTGACTTTTGTCTTTTGTTATTTTAATATCCATTTTTTCTATCAAATTTTTCGTCGGGTGAGTCTGCCGTATCAGTTTATCACACGGTTTTTGCAACTTGCTGAAATTGTATTGTTGTTTTTTATAGTGGCTTTGCTATTCCACTATTACAGGATAAAAATGGATGTTGCATATTGGATCACTGCATTGTTATTGACCTTTGATGCTGTTAAGTTTTACGACAATGGCATACGGAAACGGATCCCATTGCTGAGCAGGATACCCTATTATCTTCCGCCATCACAGAAGATCATAAAAAAAACAGAGAAATCAAACGAAAAACCAAAAGATGAAACAGTTATAGAAGCGCCCAAGCCAAGCGTTTCAAAGGAATAAATCAGACTACTGGACATTTGGACATTGGACTTTCACTCTAAAAATATGAAAATCAAGGACTTGCTGAATCGTGTCTAACGTCCAGTGTCAAAATGTCCAATAGTCTGCAAAATAACTACATTATGAGAGCAATTACAATGATCATTTGTTGCCTGTTTCTGCAGCTTGGTATGGTAGCACAGAAAGATATCACTGTACTACATGTCAGTGGTCAGGCCTTTTATTATGAGCAAACCGGAGCAAAGGCCATTTCTATGTACCCGGGAATGGAATTGGCGCTAAAAGGAAGAATGCGCTGTAAAGGCGCCTCTACTGCCAAGTTGCTTTACAATGGCGTCTCTATTATGGTATCCGGTGGGAAACTAAGGGACCTAAAGGAGGTGGTGAAATCTGCCGGCGTAGCCAGTCAAATGAGTTTTACCGGACGATTTTTCTCCTTTGTTACAGAAAGTGTCCGGGAAGGGAATACTCAGGAAGACATAAAAAAATACCACCGCAAATACATGGGAAAGACAAGCGGCGGAATTAAGGGCTATGCCAAACCGGACTATACGATTAGGCCTCTGCTATTAACGGCAGGCAAACTCCCTTCCGCCAATGTAATTTTCAAGTGGCGAAATACCGCCGGCGAAGGTCATTACACTTTTAGCCTCCTTACGAAACTTGGCAAACCTGTGGCCCAGATACTTACCCGGGATACCGCCATCACGCTTGACCTCGATCAGCTCGCTTTGGATCTGGATGAAGAATATTCCTGGAATGTAAGCCGGGGCGAAACGGCAAAATCAGTCAATATCCCATTTGAGATCTGCCCGACCAGTGTTGTAGAGCGGCTAACGGATCTTTCCCATGAGCCAGCCTTTGTGGAAGCAGAGCCCGAAATGAAGCAGATGATGCTTGCTTACCGTTTAGAGGAGGAACGTTGTTTTTACAGTGCTTACCAGACCTATACCCAGTTGATTGGCGCGGAGCCGGACAATTTACTCTTGCGCAGAATGTATGCAGCCTTTCTTGCCCGAATGGATATGTTGCCCGAGGCAAGTTCACTTCTCTTTTCCTCGAACAATTAAAGTATGAGATCGATTTTTATTTCATTGCTGATCGCGTTTGCTGCCTTGACAGTGAAGGGGCAGGAATTTGCTTTTGCGCCCAATTTTCAGGGCAGTGGCTCCTCCGAAAAAGTAGGAGGCTATAAAAAAACCGTCACCCAAAAGGTTTTTGACGACCTGCTCCGGGCCCGTGGAGATTTTAGAATGCAGGCCCCCACACTGGTAATGAACAAGAAGGATGGAAACATTGCCTCCTTCAACCCGGATAAGATCCAGGTGGTGCTCGACGAAAAAGCATACGATATCTGCGTCTCCTTCGGGAAAGATTCACTCAATGCGCTGGCCGCTTTGCTGGCCCACGAACTTATCCATTACTATGAAAAACACGACTGGAGTCGGCATTTTGCCATGAGCAACGAAAGTCTAGAAACCGCCCGGCAATTAGACCGCATGGGGGAGGGCCTGAAACAGGAAACCCAGGCTGATTATCTCGGGGGCTTTATGGCATTTTCAGTGGGCTATAATACCTATGGCATAATGCCTGAATTGCTGAAAAAAGCCTATAAAGCCTATGATCTTTCAGAAAATATGCCGGGATATCCAAACCTGACCGAAAGATTGAAAATGGTCGATGGCGCCATGAAAGAGCTGCAGGGTTTGCAGATCGTGTTTGAGACGGCTAACCTGCTTACCATTCTGGGCAATTACGCAGATGCCGCAGTCTATCACCGCAACATTTTGCAAACCTACCAAAGCCGTGAAATTTACAACAATGCAGGGGTAAATGCGGCCCTTGCTGCATTGGCGATGGTGGAGCCTGGCGAAATGCCTTATGTACTGCCTTTGGAACTTGATCCCAAATCCCGGCTGTACGGGATCAAAAACAACGACTTAGAGAAAGAAACGAGAAAAAATGCACTCCTGAAATCGGCTTTGGAGCATTTCGAGCGCGCCGTGTTGCTTGATGAAAATTACAGCACAGGGTACCTCAACAAGGCATGCGTGCTTACCCTTAAAGGGGATTGGGAAGACGCCGAGTACACCCTCCGCAAAGGGAAAAAGAAAGCTGCCGATGCGCTGGCAGCTTCTGATTTTGGGGTGTTGGAAGGGATCATTGCAGCACTTCAGGGCGATAGCAGCCTGGCCGTAAAGCATTGGGAACAAGCCCAAAAACAAGGTAATAATTGGGCTAAAGTGAACCTTGAAACCTTGAAAAAAATGCCTAGGCAGTCCATACCGGCGGTTGCTCCTGCCAAAGGGCTGGAGGAAATAGATGAATTCCCGCTTTCGGATTTTTTAAAAACACCGACTACTGACCGGGAAGTAAAAGTAGACGAAAAAGTGTTTTGCGGATCCCGTCAATTCATGAATTCACGCTTGTATGTCCATTATGCCAATGCAGGAAAAAATTATGCACTCGTGCAGGAGACTCAGCCTGGTTATAAAGGGCGTACCCTTCGAGAGGTTGGTTTGGGGGATGGACAAGAAAAGATCACAGCGGCTTATGGTAAAGCAACCCGAAGTATTGCGCTGCCCAACGGGAGTATTCTGGTCTATCCGGAAGCCAATCTGTTTTTTCGCCTCTCACCACAGTCAAAAGTGGAAAGTTGGGGGGTCTATCGGAAAAGTGAATTGTAAACCTTTTTGCACCTAAATCTATTAAAATCAACATACTATGAAAAAACAACTCACACTCTTTGCCGCATTTTTGCTGGCAATTTCGCTCCAGGCTCAGGCACCTCAAACGGTGGTGCTCGTGAGTTCCACCGGAGAAGTTGGACTGATCCCCAAAGGAAAAAAGAAAGCCAAGCCCATTCAGAATGGTGCTGTGCTCAAAACTACGGGCAAGCTCCAGCTTGCTGCAGGCGCAGAGGCCACGGTGTATTGTAATGGGCAATTCAAAACATTGGCCGGTTCACCGTCCGTTGAATTGTCTGGGGTTTGTGCCAAAGGTGGCAGTGCCCCCACCGATGCCGGCTATGATTTTGGCGAAAAACTGATGGCCGCAGTAGATATGATGGCGGTTGCTAAAAAGCGTGGGGATGGGTGGAGTAATTCAGTTACTGACCCGAAGCGTGGCGGTGATGGTTGGGGGAACTCAGTTACTGATCCGAAGCGTGGTGGTGATGGTTGGGGAAATTCAGTTACTGATCCGAAGCGTGGCGGTGATGGCTGGGGCGGTAAAGGCTCAAAGATCCGGATCATTTTGCCTTTTGGTAAAGTTATTGCGGAAACAACTGCCTTCTCCTGGTCCCGGCCTGCCAATGCTGAACCCTATTTATTGGTGATCAAAGACGAAGCGAACAAGATTGTCCACAGCGTCACCTTGCGCGACACTTTTGCCCGGATAGACCTTCGGGCATTGAACTTGACTATGGACAAAATCTACCATTGGGGAGTATCAGTATCGGGAAGTAAACCCATGACATCCAATGAATTAGAGTTTAGCATTGGGAGCGAGGAAGAACTTAAAGAGATCGAAGCGTATGCAAAAAGCTCATCGCTGGCCGGTTCCACTAAAAGCCCAACAGTAGGCAGCCTGATCGAAGCGACTGCTTTGGAAAACGGCAGATGGTACTATGCTGCCCAGAAAGTATACGCGGAATTGCAGCAAAAGTATCCAGATAATGTGGTTCGTATGATGCATGCAGCCTTCTGGATGCGTTACGGATTCAGGTATCTGGCCGAAAATGTAGCCAGAGGCTAATATGCGGTAATAACCAACCATTAATACCTGAATAGAACAGGTCATTGGATGATTGAGCACCCAAGACCCGCGTGTCATCCTGAGCATAGCGAAGGATCTGATAAATCTACCTCAGATCCTTCGCTACGCTCAGGATGACACGCTGGGCTTGGTATTTCGATCTGAAAACAATAGTTTATAGCATCAGAGAACAAATCAATTTGACTCCACCTATTATTTTCATTTTTTATCTTTTATCCGGAAAATATTGCTTGATCAATTTTTTGAATTCTGGCGATTCACGAAGGGTAGCGAGTCGGGATTCACCCTGTATACGGTCATAATCTTTATACCCTTTTTGTAAAGCCATTTCCAAATTGCGCAATGACTGGGATTTATTAAGACTGTTTTTGAGTGCTAAATAAAAATACGCTTCCGGGTCTTCAGGCCGCATGGCAGAGAACTTTTTAAACCACATTTCCGATTTTTCAGTCTTGTTTTCATATAAATAAAGTTCACTTAGACTGAGATAGGACTTTGCAAAATCGGGGTTTAATTCTATTGCTCTCAATAATTGAGATTCTGCTTTTTCATAATTTTCTAACTTCAGATAAACTTCACCAAGATTTTGATAGCCGTCAGCGTCTGTGGGTACTCGTTTAATAAATTCTTGAAACATTTCTTCTGCCTGAATATATTCTCTTTTATGAAATTTAATAAGCCCTAAATTAAAATAAGCATTCGCATAGTC
>JAUSMG010000160.1 GCA_030645295.1 Saprospiraceae bacterium
ACCTGCTCGACCTTTGGGCAGCATCCACAGGACTTGACTTTGCGGCCTTTCTTGTCGAACAAAAACCCTATTTAACCACTGCCCAGATACAGACCATGCAAACCCACGGCTTCACATTCGGGGCCCATAGCCTTAACCACCCACAATACGGACAGATCCCGCCAGAAGAGCAGATCAGGCAAACTTTGGAAAGTCTTTCCGAGGTAAAAAGGCGATTCGGAGTTGCGCACAATACCTTTGCATTTCCTTTCACGGATGATGGGGTCGGATTGGATTTTTTCAAGCTTGTTCCCGAAAAACTTGGCGGCCCGCTCTTAAGTTTTGGTTCTGCAGGCGCAAAACAGGATTTGGTACCGACGCATTTGCAGCGTTTTGCAATGGAACGCACAACGTTGCCCTCCAGAAATGTGGTCTCTGCTGCACTGGCCGCAGCGGTTTTGAGAAAAATGCTGGGTAAAAATATTGTTCGCAGAAAACCCTCGTCTGACGAGTAATGCCAAGTAGAACATCAAAGTCGACAAATGACCTTTAGCCAACTCACCACCAGCGAGTTAGACCGCTTCGCAGCCTCAGAAGCCTATCGCCGCATGCCTGTATTGCCCATTTCGCTGCAACGCGCCGTCTCCTACAGCCGGAATCCACGTGCTCAACCCAACGATGTAGTACTCGTGCTCGCCTGGTCCGACAATGCGTTGATCGGTTACCTCGGCGCCTTGCCCGACTGGTTTTTTTTTGGCGAACATCCACCAGAGCGTATGGCCTGGCTTTCCTGCCTGTGGATCGCACCTTCGCAACGCGGCAAAGGCCTGGCGAAAAAACTCCTGAACACCATGCTCGAAGCCTGGCAAAACCGGGTAGTCCTCACTGAATTTACACCGGAAGTGAAGCATTTGTATGCTCGTTCTGAAAGTATGACCGAGAGCCCGCCAACTATAGGTTTCCGCAGCTATCTGAGACCTAATCTGGCCCAAATTCTTCCCCCTAAAAAACCGTTTTTTGAAAAAATAAAACCCCTGCTGAGTGCCGCGGATGTGCTGCTTTCTGTTCCCAATGTCTTCAGAATTAAGCTTTTACACAGAAAAAAACTTCCTTGTCAGATCCGGAACCTTCAAAATATTGACGAAGAACTTGCCCAATTCATAGCCCAAAACCAGCAAGGCGAACTCGCTCGCCGCGACCGTGCCGCGCTCAACTGGATGCTTCAATATCCGTGGGTGATTGAAACGACCTCCCCGGATGACCTTGCACGACGATATCATTTTACTTCTACGGCACGCGAGTTTAAAACACTCACCCTTCAATTATTGGACAGCGAACAACAAACCATCGGCGTTCTCATCCTCACGCTCCGCGACGGCCACCTGAGGGCGCCACACGCCTGGCATGCTGACGAACACTCCGCCATCGTTACCAGCGTTATCTTTGCGCATGCAATTCGACTCGGCGCCAAAATGTTGACCCTTTACCATCCGCGTTTGGTTCGATATTGCAACGAAAACCGAACTCCGTTTTTTTGGCAAAAAGCCCTGCGCCGAACTTATTTTGTCGGGCATGGTTTGTCAGAGATCCTCAGCACACAACCCCTCGTTTTGCAAGACGGGGATGGAGATGCGGGATTTACGTAACCAAAAAATTGACATTCAAAATACTGCATTGAAAATAACCGCAAAAACACAGAAATTCGGGCTGTTCGCGCTCTTCCTTATTTTTTGTTCCAACATGCTGTTGGCGCAAGATCCTATTCCGCCGTCAAAAATTACCAATCAACCGTCAACAATCACCGGTCAACAGGTCAACCGCGACACCCAAAAACTAAAAATAGAAACCGCAGCGGTCATCGAATACTTTCTGAAAAACGGCCGTGAGATCCAGAAACTCAGTGGAACAGTGCGACTTCGGCAGGAAAACACCCTCATTTATTGCGATACGGCTACGATGGACAAGGATTTTGCTGTTTTGCGGGGCAAAGTGGTCATTGCTCAAGGTGATTCAGTACGGGCTTTTGCGGATTCGGCGCATTACAATGCAGCGACCAAGATCAGTGACCTCTTCGGGAACGTGGTGCTGGTCAATGGGAGACAAGAACTTTTTACCAATCGTCTGCGCTACGACCTCGCCAATAAAATTGCCACCTACACCACCGGGGCCACCATGACCAACGGAAAAAGTCAGGTCACCAGCAGGCGCGGACATTATTTTGTGGAGCAAAAAGAAGTCTTTCTGAAAGGCGATGTTGTGGTGACCGACCCGGAGTTCACGATGCGGACGGACACGATGACGTTCAATACAGAGGCGCAGTTGGTGCGTTTTGTCGCACCCACTTTGATCAGTCAACGCGGGAGTAAGATCTATACCGAAAGCGGGTTTTATGACATGAACCTGGATTTTGCGGTATTTGACAAAAACCCGCAGTACGAAAAAGACGGTCAATTCGGGCGTGCAAGGAAGATGCGTTACCAGGGGGGCGAGGTGAATGAATTTACACTTGAAGGCGATGCGCACATTGAAAAACCTGAAAAGGGCGAATTCGCGGAAGCTGATGTGATCCGCTACAATCGCAACGACGAAAAAACGCTGTTGCGCGGCAATGCCCATTTTCGCGACAGTACCCGCGAAATTCAGGGCGCTGAGATCCGCTACGATACCCGCAACAAAACCTACCAGATCACCGGTCGTGGCCGGGTAAGCGACCCTCCCAATATCATCGAAGCCGATTCGCTGGACTTTAATGACGTACTCGGCAATGGCGTCGCGCTGGGCAGCGTGCTGTGGCAGGACACCGCGAGCGATTATACTGTGCTTTCCTGGCGTATGGATTACAACAAAACATCGCAGTACCTCAATGCCTTTGGCGGGTTTGGGGAAAAAGGCGCAGGCGGCAGGCCAATGATGAAAAGCCTGATCGACCGCGATACCTTATTTATGTCGGCCGATACGCTTACCTCCTTCAAGCCCGATTCGGCCAGCGATGTGCGCGAGCTTTTTGCCCACCGCAATGTGCGGATCTTCAAAAGCGATTTGCAGGCCGTCTGCGATTCACTCACCTTCAGCAGCGCGGACTCGATCTTTTGGTTTTACAAGATCAATAACATACCTGTAATTTGGTCGGATACCTCACAGTTTTCTGGCGATACGATCAAGATGTTGTTGAAAAACAAGAAGTTAGACCGGCTTTGGTTGCGACAGAATTCGATGGTCATCAATTCCGAGGACGGTATTTTGTTCAACCAGATCAAAGGGAGAAACTCAACCGTTTTTTTCCGCGACGACCAGGCCCGCGAAATGCTGGTGGAAGGTAACGCCCAGGCGGTGTATTACGCGGTGGATGATAAACAAGCTTACATCGGCCTCAATGAAACGGCTTGTTCAGAAATGCGGCTCTTTTTTGGCGACAACAAAGTTGAAAGCATCAAATTTTATCAGCAACCCTCGGGTAAATTCATCCCGATGAAACAAGCTGGGACCGATACGAAGAAACTGGATGGTTTCTTCTGGGATAGGGAGCGTAGGCCGGGGAGTGTGGGGGATTTGTGATCCGTGAAAATCCGGTTCTCATCCGTTAAATCCGTGTTCCATCCTCTTAAAGTGGAACACGGAAAACACGGATAAGACACAGATTTTATAAATCAAAGTTCCCCTGCCAACAAGCGCAACCCAATTTCCGCCGCCTTCAAATTAAACAGCACCAGATCCCTGCGCGACAAGGCTTGCTCCAAAGAATTTTGCGCAATTTGCGGCTCCAATCCATTGGTAGTGCCTAGCCGAAAACGCTCCGTGCTGACATTGAGGTTTTCCCGTGCGATGCGCACATTTTCTTCTTCCAGGCTTAGGATTTGTTGTTGACTTTGGTAGGTAGCCAGTTGGTTGTCCAACTCGGACTCCAGGAAAAGTCGCTGGTTGTCAAGTCGAAATACCGATTGTTGGGCGGCGAGCTGGGCAGTTTCCACTTGCCGTTTAAAATTGCCGCCTGCATAGAGCGGGATGACCAGGCCTGCTCCAATGGTCAAGCCTGCCTGGGTGTTGCTCAGGGTGAATCCAGCGCCATTGTCCGAACGTACGGCGTTGAGTTGCCCATTGCCGGTGAGCCTTGGTCTGCTGAGTGCACGGTTTTCGTCCACGATCAGCGCGGCGATTTCCATTGATTTTTGAAGCGAAACCAGCGTGGGGTTATTGCTTAAAATTTTCTGTACCAGAGCGTTGCGTTCCGGAGTGTAAGCGGTTGTCAGGGTTTCGTCCACATTGAACGCCGTATCGGGTGGACGCACGAGTAGTCGGTTGAGGACCCGTTTGGCGTTGGCGGTGATGGTCTGTTGCAGGATAAGGTCGGCCCGGCGCTGGTTGAGGTCAATGCGGGCCTGCAGGGCATCGGTCTGTGCTGCAAAACCCGCTGCCAGCCGGGCTTCCGCGATGCGCAACCGCTCTTCATTGAGCACAATCACTTCGGCCAATGCCCGCTCTTGCAAACGTCCACGCACGATGTCGTAGTAGCTTTGTAGTACAGTTGCGGTGGTTTGCTGCACGGTATTTTGCAGATTGGTTTGGCCGAGCGATTCCAATTCTTCCAATCTCCGCTTAGTGATCTGCATTCTCCGTCCGTCAAAGAGCGTCCAGGAAAGTTGCACCCCGGCATTTGCGTTGTTGAACGTTGCGCCCGCTTCCTTAAATTCGGTCCCGTTCGCCAGTTTTTGTTGAAAAGCACTGAGGGTGAAGTTCTCGTTTGCCACAAAGTTTACGGTTGGGAGCATCCCTGCATTGCCGCGGGTGTTGTTGAGCCGGGCAATGTCGGCATCGGCCTGGCTGATACGGATGTCGAAGTTGGCTTCCAGGGCGATTCGGACGGCTTCATCGGGGGTGAGCAGAGGAGCAGCGGGGTTTTGGGCTAAAAGTACCGTTTGCGAGAAGAAGCAAAAAAGGAGCAATGCGCCCATCTTCGCCAAGGCTGTGAAAGACAAAGAGGAAAGGAGTTTAGACATGCATCAAAAGATATGGCCAAAGAAAACAGTTTGAGCACCAAACACCACCATCCTGTACAGGTTTAATTTTTTCTTGAAAAATTGTTTGGTTTTTCAAGTTTATCGTCGGACATTTGCCGCCGCTTAAAACGCAGGGCGCATAACTCAGTTGGTTCAGAGTGGCTGCCTTACAAGCAGCAAGTCGGAGGTTCGAGTCCTTCTGTGCCCACAAGGCCTCCCAGTTTGGGAGGCCTTTTTTTTCTCCTGTAGGCAGGCCGCATAACCAGCCCCCCTCAACTCCGCACCACCATCAACTTTCCACTCTGCATTCGCCCATTGTTCAATATCCGGATGGTATAAAAACCTGCCGCTAAGTCATTGACCAGGATCACATTAGGACCTGCCACAGGGTTTTCTACCTTGCGCACCGCTTTGCCTTCTGAATCATAAATCGTGACGGATTGAACCTCGAAAGGCAATTCCAGGGTAAATTGTTCCACGGCTGGATTGGGATAATACAGGGCTTGCAAGAGTGGTCCGGGTTGTTGCTGTGGGTCTCCCTCGAAACGGATCTCTGATTTGCCCTCACAGGTTTCAATGCTGGTGTACTCGGTGATGATGCGTACAAGCAGGTTATTGAGCGGCTCCACTTTGTATTCATCCGTGGTAGGTTCCAGGTGTTTGCCGCCGACGCCTGAATGGTCCGTCAGGAAAACATAGCTGCCATTGGTGGCGAGGCCAAAGAATTTCATTAGAAACTCCGTGTCTTTCTGGATGCCGCTTGCCGCGATCGGCACGATACGAATGCCCAGACGGGCGGCTTCGCGTATGCTTTTTTGAAGACTGGCATTAACGTCCGGGCTTTGGTGCGGACTAGCATCGAGCACGAGGAAACAGATCCGTGCCAAAGCATTTTCACTCCATTTTTGGTTAAAAACGGCCTCTTCAAGAGCGCTATGCACCGCCTCCGGATAATCGCCGCCGCCACCAGCGAATTGCTTTTGGATAAAGTCTACCGTATTGGCTACGTCGGGTGAAAGACCGCTGCTTTTAGTGATGTACTCATCGCCTTTGTCGCGGTAAAACACGGTGCCCATGCAGTAGTTGAGTTCAGGATTGCGGCTTTTAGCGCGACCGATAACGTCAAGCAATTCGGTCTTCAGGTATTCTATTTCATCGCCCATACTGCCTGTGGCATCTACGGCCCAAACGATGTCCACGTTTTTAGGAGCATTGCATTCGGCATTAATTTTCAAGTAGTTGAAGCCTTCTGCAGCGGGCTTTAGTTTAGAGATTTCGTGCTTTTTGCCGCCTACCCAAACCTCGGCGTGGAGTTTAGCAGTTTCTTTTTCAGGGTTGAACAGGGCCGCCCAAAGCTCAGCCTTGCCGGTATTATCGGTGCGGGCCTCCCAGAGGATTTCATCAGACCCTTGCAGGTTGACCATAGCATCCGCAATGGGAAAACCGTTTTCGTTGGTCAACATTACTGTGTACCGCTGGCGCGGGTAGAAGCCGTATATTTTTTGGTAGGCATCGATTTCTCCGTCGTTGAGCAGGTCTACCCAATGTCGGTTCCAGTTGTGCAGGTCGTTCCATTCGCCGGCGGTGAGGAGACCTGCGCGGGGGGCGGGTTGGGTGGGCATACTGGTTTCCTCTTTTTTATCAGCAATAGATTCAGAACCGTCTTCTACATCTACTAACTTCACCTTTTCTTCGTAAGTCTCCGGATCATCTGTCACTAACATACGTTTTTTTCTGCCCTCTACGATGATGACACCCTCTTCAGTTTTAGCAATTGGAGCCCCGGGCTCTGGATCTAATTTTTTTGTTGTGAATACATTACCACGGAAAGGATTTATTTCTGCTTTGATTTTATCATCATCACTTTCGGTGGATGATGGACGTGTGGAATCAGCTTTTTTCAACGGGACTTCAGGCGATTTACCCATGCCGGTTGCTTTTTCGGATTTTTTGGCTCCGGCAGGTTTTGTTTCACGGGTGATTTCCGTTCCTATCGCTTTATCTTCCACTGGTGGCACCCCGCCCGAAACCCGAACACCATCAATATAATAATCCGTTCCTTCACTCCGGGTGCCTTTCACATTGACATCACCGCCGTCTACAGAGGAAGCGCCCACTGTGGTAGCGTCTATGGATTTAACCTCGCGGGTAGGAAGGTTTTTGATTTGCTCTGGTGTCAGAGTATGACCACTTGAGGTCTTATCCTGCTCAATTAAAGGAACTTTATAGTCTATAATCTCCACTTCATTCAGTGTAGAAGCACCCGCTAAAATTATATTTTGAACCGTTGGCTTTTCTGCGATCACCCGCAAGCCGATAATCCGCTGTGATTTAAATCCTGTGTAGGTATACTCCACATCATAGGTGCCCGGCTCAAGTTGAATTTGATAATCGCCATTATAATCCGTGATCGTACCACGCACGAAATCAGTACCACGCATTACTTTTATGCTCGCACCGATCAAGGGCTCCTTGCCGTCGGAGACATTACCAGATAAGATCGATGTGGTTTCAGGAGCAAAAAGGGAGGCAATAAAAAGCCAAAGGGAGGAGAGGAAAAGTGTGACTTTCATAAGTGAAGAAGATTTTGGTCCGTAGTTTTAGGTGAGAAAACTTGTGCGGGGAACGGATGTGCAGGGTGGCAGAATTGCACACGAGGAGAGAAAAAATATCCGATGTCCAACAGAACATTTTAAACCACTCCGTGGAATCGCAGCAAATGCCCCGGCTCGCGCTCCTTGTAAACGCAGAGGATCAAGGTATTGCGCTGATTCGGGAAGAGGATTTTGATCGGGTTGTGGGCATAACCACGATCGGCAAACATTTGAAGCTGGGCGAGGCGGGGCTTTTTGAAAAGTTTGAGATCGGCCGCGGTCTCCGGGACTGGCACATCAGCGTAGCCTTCTTCTACGAGGAATTGCTTCAGCATTTCATAAGCAAAGGCCAAGCGCGAACCTGTGAACGCCGTACGGTATTCCCAGCCATCGCAGGTTCCACCAAGATAGTTGCTTCCGGCTTCCGGGAATTGCGAGCGCATGGGCACATGAGGCTCCGAGGGCGGAACATCTTCAGCAACAGCGGGTGGGCTTTCTTCCTCCCATTCTTCCACGAAACCAAATTCATCGTAATGCAGCAATGTGGATCAAAATTTGGGCGAAAGTACGCTCATTATTTTGAAATTGTTTCTAAAGTGGCGCTTTTTAAAACAATTTTACTCATTTTTTCTCCAGTCTCGCTTTCGCTTCCTGGGCTTCCTGATATTCGGGCGACATCCCGCTGGCCTGTTTGTAATCGGCCAACGCAGCGTCCAGATTCCCCAGTTTCTCCGAGGCTATTCCCCGGTACAAATAGGCCTTTACAAAGATAGGATCCACTTTTGTAGCGATGTTGAAGTTTTCATAAGCCTTTGTAAATGAATCTAACTCGAGGTAAATCACGCCCATATCAAAGTAGGCGTTAGCGTAATCCGGATCGCGCAACACCAGATCCTTATAGATCTCAAACGCTTTGTCGAATTGACCACGCCGCTTGTAAAACGCGGCTTTGAACTCTTGCGCTTCGAGGTAGCTCGAGTCTACTCGCAGTGCATTGTCAAAGTATTGCAGGGCCACAGGATTGTTCCGGAGACTGAAGATACGCCCGAGAAAAAACCAGGCATCGGCATTGTCCGCGTCAATTTTCACCGATTTTTGGAGGGAGGCCACGGCATTGGTCGTATCCCCCTTGTCGAGCGCTACCCGGCCTGCCATGTAAAATGCTTCGGCGTTTTGCGGGTCACGTTGCAGCACCTTGTCGAGGGTGGCCAGCGCATCGTTGTGTTTGCGGACAATGAGTTGGAATTCACTGAGTTTCAGCAAGGTAGGGATACGATCCGGGAAGCGTTCGGAAGCGAGCCTGAGTACCTCAATGGCGCGCCGGGAATCATTGGGGCGAGCATAATCAAGCAGCACATCGGCCAGCAAATGATAGTAGGCAGGCTGCATCGAGTCGCGTTTCATGGCTTTCTCAAGGTCGGCCATGGCCTCATCAAAAGCATCGAGTTTGTAGTACGTGGCCGCGCGGAGATAAAGCAGCGTATCGTTTTTGGGGTCTTTTTCCAACTGCGCGGTGAGGTCGTTGAGTTGAGGGTCGCCCTGAAGCGCCTGCGTTCCCTGCGTACCGGGGGCGGGTTTCTTTTCGGGAAGAAAATACCAAACGGCCACTGCGATAAGGGCCAAAGCTGCGATTGCGAAAATAATTTTGCGATTCATGCTGTCAGAAAAATGAACGGCAAAATTAGCTGCTTTCTGGTGAACGGCCCCGGGATTTAGCAGACAAGCCCAAAACAAGCCGAAATGAGCCGTCTGAGTGTGTAAGGAAGCAGAAGCTTATTTGCTTTGCTTCCGGTAGACCAACATCGGCGTTTTTGTCACAAAAGAAAATGCTTCAGAGCGGTTGGGACTGAACAACTTGGAATACC
>JAUSMG010000029.1 GCA_030645295.1 Saprospiraceae bacterium
TGAGTGAGTGAGTGAATGAGTGAGTGAATGAATGAATGAGTGGTTTACCTGCCAAAGCCTTGGCGTAGGCGGGTAATAAACAAAAGCACCCTTTCCGGTGCGACACGGAAAAGGGTGCTTTGTTTTGAACGAAATTATTGCTGGTTATGAAACCCTCATTCGCCCAAAAGTGGCTATAGCCCCTTTCCGTTTGGTGGGACAACAGCAACAACAAGTGGGTGCAAATGATTGAATCATAATTTTTTGTTCAGTGCAAACTTACATCGCATTGGCGGCAAATTCCAAGCCAAAATTTGAAATGGTGTGGGGCAAAATTCATTTCACCAATAAAAAAGCCGTTTTCCAATGTTTTTATTGAAAAAATCTAAACACTACCCGCGCTACAAGGTTTAGTTTTGAAACACATCACCATGAAATTTAACATCCCAGATACCCTGCAAAAGCGTGTCGTAATTGTTGGCGGCGGCTTTGGAGGGCTTACGCTTGCACGTCGTTTGGCCAAGTCAAAAGACTTCCAGGTGGTGTTGATCGACAAGAACAATTATCATCAATTCCAGCCGCTGTTTTATCAGGTAGCCATGGCAGGACTGGAGCCTTCCAGTATTTCATTCCCGTTTCGAAAGGTTTTTCAAAGCAATGAAAATGTGTTCGTCAGACTGGCCAAAGTGTTGGCTGTCAGGCCGGCAGATCAGGAAATTGAAACCGATATCGGTCCCTTGCACTATGATTATCTCGTACTTGCCATGGGCGCCGACACCAACTGGTTTGGCAACGAACGTATTCGTGCCAATGCCATTCCGATGAAATCCGTGGGCGAAGCGCTCTACCTCCGCAACGCCATTTTTGAAGATTACGAGCGGGCTGTTACTGCCGATGGCTATGAGGCCCGGCAACGTTTTCTCGATATTGTAGTGGTGGGCGGCGGCGCCACGGGGGTTGAAGTAGCGGGATCCCTGGCGGAGATGAAGCAGCACATCATTGGGAAAGATTACAAGGACTTAAACCGCGAAGAAATTGAAATCCACCTGATTCATGGAGACCCGCGCGTGCTCAATGCTATGTCGACAGAGGCCTCTGCCAAAGCGGAGAAATTCCTCCGTGAACTGGGGGTGAACATCTGGCTGAATAAGGTGGTGAAGGATTATGACGGACAAACGGTGACGATAGACGATGGCACTACCATCCGTGCAGACAAGGTTATATGGGCGGCGGGCATTATCGGCAACAAAATTGAAGGCATACCCGCCGAATCTTACGGACGTGGCAATCGCTTGAACTGCAATGAATTCAATGCGGTGAAGGGCCTGACAAACGTCTTTGCCCTCGGGGATATAGCGCTCCAGACCCACGAGCGCAAATGGCCCAACGGACACGCTCAGGTGGCTCAACCCGCCATGCAGCAGGGAAAACTATTGGCAAAAAACTTGCTCAGGATGTTGAAGGGCAAAGACCCCGAACCCTTCCATTATTTCGATCTTGGAAGCATGGCCACCATTGGCCGGCACCGGGCGGTGGCAGACCTGCCCTTCTGGAAAACACAAGGTTTTTTGGCATGGATGATGTGGCTTTTTATTCACTTGCTCTACATCCTTGGCACAAAGAACAAGGTGTTTGTTTTCCTCAATTGGGTTTGGAATTACCTGACCTACGACCAGAGCCTGAGGCTGGTGATAAAGCCCTGGCGGAAACCAGGAAGTTAATTGGTAAACGAAAATCCCAAGCCAAACGACCACCACATTTTTCGATGATAAAGCCATTGTTCCCCCACTTCGCTGGCGTAGTCTTTTCCGAAAATAAGTCCCAGATTATACTGATCTAACTGCAGCAGAATTCCTGAACTCCAACTGAGGCCAGGCACAATGTCTGTTTCTCCGTCTTCACTGTCGGCAAATTCCTGGGAGGTATTGCGATCATTGATATTGATAAACGTCAGACCTGCCGTGATGGGAATGGTGAGGTAATGCTCTTTTTTCTCCGACAATTTTTTGGTTAACCCAACAAAAGCCCCCAGGGTGACATCGGTGGTCAGGCGAAAAGTACCATGCTCTGCTTTGGGTCGGATTTTGAACGGAATGGTCAGTTGGCCGCCGCTTACCCGAAGGTTGTGCAAAAGTTTTGGCCGGGTGACCACTTGTGTAGTGGCGCAATCGGTAGCAGTAGAATCAGCGGCTTTGCGACAATGGCAAGTTCCCGCCTCTGCCTTGTTTGCAGCAGTGTCACGCACTACTGGCTGTCCTGCTCCTTTTGGGGAGGCGCCGAAACACAGTCCGGCGATGGCAAAACAAAGATGGGGCCGCTTCATAGTAATAGTGTTTAGTGTGTTGAACCTAACGCAAGTTAACAAATAGTTCTTGCACCTTTAATGTTATATTGTGTAGATGCTTCCTGGCAATAGATGGGTGGGTGGTTTCATCGTGCAGGCAAAAAAAATATGTTGCAAAAAGGAGGATTTAACAATGAAATTTTATAAAAAAAAGACCCCCCGGAAGGTGCAGCTGCGCACTCCGGGGGGTCGTTTTTTGAAAGGAGACTATTTTAGGTTACTTATCAAACGCCGTAAACACCTGTTCAATAATATCGCAGCATTCGGCCATTTGGCTTTCGGTCATTACCAGTGGCGGCGCGAAGCGGATCACATTGCCATGGGTTGGTTTGGCCAGCAAACCCTTTTCAGCCATGCCGAGACAAATGTTCCAGCCGGTTTTGCTTTGCTCTGTGTCATTGATTACCACCGCATTAAGCAGGCCCTTGCCGCGTACCAGCGTGATGAGATCCGGGCGTTTTTGTTGCAATACCCGCATGCGCGAGCGGAAAGTTTTACCCAGTTCTTTGGCATTGTCGGCGAGATGTTCGTCTTCTACCACTTTCAAGGCCTCCATCGCTACGGCACAAGCAAGCGGGTTTCCACCAAAAGTGGAACCGTGTTCGCCAGGTTTGATGGTCAGGATCACTTCATGAGTGCTGAGTACGGCGCTTACGGGCAACACACCGCCTGAAAGCGCTTTGCCAAGGATCAGGATGTCCGGTTTTACAGCCTCATGATCACAGCAGAGCAGGCGACCGGTGCGGGCAATGCCAGTTTGTACTTCATCGGCTATGAAAAGCACATTATGGGCCTTGCAAAGAGCGTATGCCGTGGCCATGTAGCCTTCATCGGGCACGTTAACCCCTGCTTCGCCTTGTATTGGCTCCACCAGGAAAGCGGCCACGTTGGGATCTTGCAGGGCCTGCTCGAGCGCAGGAAGATCGTTGTATGGAATGATCTCAAAACCACGCATGTAGGGGCCAAAACCATTGCGGCTGTCCGGATCGGTGGAAGCAGAAATTACGCCGAGTGTACGCCCATGGAAATTACCGGAAGCAAAGATGACCCTTGCTTTTCCTTCGGACACGCCTTTGATCTGGTAAGCCCATTTGCGGGCAAGTTTGATGGCGGTCTCTACGGCTTCAACACCGGTGTTCATGGGCAGAATACGCTCATAACCAAAGTATTGGGTCAAGAATTCTGCGTATACTCCCAGCAAATTGTTGTAAAAAGCCCGGGAGGTGAGGGTCAGTTTTTGAGCCTGCTCGACCAGTGCACCGATGATGCGTGGGTGACAGTGGCCTTGATTTACAGCACTGTAAGCAGAAAGGAAATCGTAGTATTGTTTGCCTTCCACATCCCAGACATGTACGCCCTTACCACGCTCAAGCACTACTGGGAGAGGATGGTAATTGTGCGCATTGTAGCGATCTTCGAGTTCAATCAACTCGGCAGAGGAGAGTGTGGTGAGGATTTCCATAATTTACTCCAGTTCTTCATATATCTGCTCACGTTCTACATTGTCCGTGAGGGGTAATTTCAGTTCAGTCATACGTCGGCCAGCGATGCCGGATTCCATTAAACTTTTGTCGTCAAGGCGAGCAGTGAGGTAGCCGGCCATAAAAGCATCGCCGGAACCGATAGCGTCCTGGCGGTGGGGAATTGAATGGGTTTCGCTGCCATTGCCAACCCAACAGCCTTTTTCACCAATAAAGCACACTTGAGAAGCGCCGATTTTTAGAAAATGTTCAATGACGGCTTCCGGCGAAGGGGCATTGTCCTCGTAAAGGCGCTTCCAGTCTACGTCGCTGATCTTTACCAATGCCTTGTATCGGCAAATTTCAGACACCGCTTTTTTGGCTTCGATGCGGTCAGGGAATATTTTTTCGCTGTAGTTGACATCAATGGAAACCATACAACCTGCACGTTGGGCCCGCTCGGCGGCTTGCAAAATTACATGCTGCGCTGGGTTTTTGCTTAAAGCAAAGCATGTGGTGTGGAAAACGCCAATATTTTCGAAGGATTGGAACGGAAACTGCCGGATCGACAACATAGAGTCGGCGCCACGGTACACCTGAAGGTTGGAGGCCGTAGCAGCGCGTGTCGCTAAAATCAGGGTTGTAGGCTCCTCCACCTGCGCCACACAGGAAGTATCCACTCCGGAGCGGTTGAGGTGATTGATCAAA
>JAUSMG010000036.1 GCA_030645295.1 Saprospiraceae bacterium
GGCCGAGGTTCCGGTAGGCTTGAATCCGGTGGAAAATCCATGAAAAAAACGCAGCGCCAAAAAGCCCGACACAAAAGCCAATTGGGGGTAAAGCAGGCTACAAATAACACAGGCAAAAGTGCCGACATACATGACCGGTAGTCGCCCAACCGTATCTGCGAGTTTGCCGCTAAAAGGCCTTGATACGCCTGCTGTGATGGTAAAAAGCGCAATGATCAGTCCCTTGTGCTCCGCACCACCCAGCGATGTGAGGTAAGAAGGCAGTTCCGGGATCATCATATTGAAACTGCCCGCAAACAGGGCATGCGAAATGCATAGCAGAATGAATGGACGGGTATAGAGGTTTTGGGAGGGCGCAAAATTCATTCAAAAGGGCTGCTCAAGCGCGGAAAATCTTATTCAGTTCAATCGAAAAGCCTGTCAATACTTTAGAGTGGGCCGTAGAAGCGCCTTTGCATTTTTGCACCGAAACAAACTCCTTTTCCACGTTTTCAAAGATTTCTACAAATTTCTTTTTGGGGTCAACTACCCAGTATTCACGCACATCGTAGAGCTCATAGATGTACATTTTCTCTTCTAAATCGCTTTTTCTGTTTGATGAAAGGATTTCTACTACGAGATCTGGCGCGCCTTTTATCCTTTTGCCATCCGCCAAAAGTTCTGGCATACGGTCTTTGGAAATGAACATGATATCGGGTTGAAGAACATTGTTCTCATCAAAATGAACATCCATAGGTGCTTCAAGCAGGATGCCGAGGCCATGATCTTCGATATGAATGAACATCCTGCTAGCAAGGGAGATAGAAACATCCTGGTGTTTGAATTCCGGAGAAGGTGGCATTTTCAAAAGGTTGTTGATGAGCTCGGGGTAGGGAGGACCTGCGGGGAGCAGGGCAAACTCTGTAGCGGTCATCCGTTGACCGATGGGAAACGGATAATTGTCGGGTGGAGTGAGAGCTGTAGTTGCGCCCATGATCTTGGTGATTTTTTACAAAGGTAAAGACAATTTGCTTCGCATAAAACCCTCCAGCACTTCCAGCCCACGCTCAAAATCCCGATTGTTGTTCACCACCACATCAGCTTCCTCCTTGTATGGCAAAATGAACCGCTCATAAGAAGGCAATACGTGGTGCTCATATTTATAAAGCACATCGTCTAGCGGATAACCACGCTCCACCTGATCGCGCAAGATGCGGCGGATCACTTTGAGGTTTTCTTTGGCATTCACAAAGACCTTTAGATCAAGTTGCTTCGCAATTTTTTTGTAGTGAAAAACAAACAAACCTTCGATGATGATGATCGGTGCAGACTTAAAAACCAATAATTTAGGCTTTGCATCTGGGTTGTTGAACACGTATTCTTCAATGGTGATGGTCTCCCCAACAAGAAGTTTGTCTATATCGGTCCGGAATTTCTTTTTGTCAAAAGACTTGGGCAAATCGAAATTAAATTCCCCTTGTTCGTCTCGGTGTTGTTCCTCCCGGGGGAGGTAGTAGTCGTCCTGAGAGACGATACAGACTTGTCCTTCTGAAAAGGACTGGCGCAAACGGCGAATAAAGCTCGTTTTGCCGCTGCCGCTGCCGCCACAAATTCCGATGAGGTAAGGCTTCATAGATTGGTTCGATTTTGCGATTGATTCGATTGGCTCGATTTTGCGATTGATCCGATTAGCTCGATTTTGCGATTGATTCGATTGGCTCGATTTTGCGATTGATTCGATTAGCTCGATTTTGCGATTGATTCGATTGGCTCGATTTTGCGATTCTTGGGAAGGGCGAAAATAGCGCACTGGGCAAAACTTTCTTGAATCAAAAGCGAGCTCGTATATTTCGGCGGATTTAGAACCCAATCGAATTAATCGAACCAATCGATCCAATCGAATCAATCGATCCAATCGCAAAATCGAACCAATCGCAAAATCATGGACCGTTTTATCGGGCTCGTCGGCATCGTTGTTATCATTGGCATTGCCTTTTTACTCTCCAACAACCGCAAAGCCATCAATTATCGAACCGTTGGCATGGGGCTTTTATTACAAGCCGGACTGGCCGTATTTATTTTGAAAACCTCGGTTGGACAGGCAATTTTCGGTTGGCTGGGCAAAGCCGTCACTAAAGTTCTGGACTTTTCAGTGGAAGGCGCGCGTTTCGTTTTCGGCATTTTGGCCGATGACAAAGCGTTTGGAAAGGTCGTTGAAAGCACGGAAAAGACCGTGGGCGCACAACCCTGGAATGTGGACGGCCTGGGCGATCCGGTCTTTGTGAGTGGATTCATTTTCTTTTTCAAGATCATTCCGACCATCATTTTTGTGGCTTGTCTGGTGAATATTTTCTACCACATTGGCCTTATGCAATGGATCGTAGAAAAGCTGGCTAAAGGCTTGAATTACATCATGAAAGTGAGCGGAGCGGAAGCGTTGAGCAATATTTCAAGTGCGTTCGTGGGGCAAGTTGAAGCGCAGATCATGATCAAACCATACCTGAAGGGCATGACCATGTCTGAGCTCATGGCTTCCATGACGGGTAGTTTTGCCTGCATTGCCGGGGGCGTGATGGCGGCGTACATCGCGTTTGGCGTAAAAGCTGAATACCTCATCGCTGCCAGTATCATGGCCGCACCCGGCGCGCTCGCCATCTCTAAAATCATGTGGCCCGAGACCGAGGAGTCTGAGACTCAGGGCGTTGTGAAACTAAAAGTTGGTAAACAACATTCCAATATCGTAGATGCCATTTCTGCTGGCTGCACCGATGGTCTCAAAGTCGGCCTCAATGTTTTGGCGATGCTGGTCGGCTTTCTGGCACTCATCGCACTGATCAATTATATTTTGGGTTCAGCAGGCAGTCTCGCGGGCTACCCTGATTTTGGGTTGAACAGCATTCTCGGCGGGCTTTTTTCAGGCTTTGCATTTGTCATGGGGGTACCCTGGCATGAAGCATCTCAGGCCGGTGCGCTTATGGGCACCAAGTTGGTTGCCAACGAATTTGTGGCTTACCTTCAATTGAAACCGATCATCGAAGGGCAGTTGCTGTCAGAAAAAACCATTGCCATTGTGAGCTTTGCACTTTGTGGTTTTGCAAATTTCGGCTCGGTTGGTATCCAGATCGGCGGCATTTCAGCGTTAGAGCCTAGCCGTCGGGCAGATTTGGCGAAACTGGCTTTCAGGGCGCTCATTGCGGGGACGCTGGCGAGTTATTTATCGGCTACACTTGCGGGATTATTGTTCTAATACAATGAAATGGTGCGCGAAACAAACACAATTGGCTTTGGGATAAATTACCGAAGATTGCAATCTTTCGGGATGGTGGCTTTTGCAAGCATCCCCTTGCTTTTTGCGACTTCTTTCTACACGGGTATTGGTTTTACAAGCTTAAAGGAATCGCCAAGTTCCGCGTGGAGTCTTATGCAGTATTTAAACCCTCCTGTTACTTGTTTTCAAGCAGGAACCACATCCGACTCCCTTCTTTTTCTTGAAAAACAAAAATTCGCCATAGCAGAAACCTCTACCCCGGCCAAAACCCTCGCGGTGGCGCGAAGTTTCCTTGGCGCTCCATATGTAACCGGAAGCCTGGACCGAAATTCCCAAGAGCGCCTGGAGGTCAATCTTTCTGAGCTTGATTGCTGGACCTTTGTGGAAAACAGTCTCGCCATTGCACTCGCTGCGCCGGGCGATTATTATTCATACAGAACTCATTTGCAGGAACTCAGGTATTGGGGTGGATCAGTGAATGGTTATGGCTCCCGCATCCACTATTTTACGGGCTGGCTCCTGCAAAACGAAAAACGTGGTATTCTTAAAGACCTCACAGCATCCATGGGGGGAATTCCTTACCAGAAAAATATCGGTTATATCACGGCTCGCCCGGCCAAATATCCCAAGATTAAAAACCCGGAAAATCTTCGTTCACTCCATGCTGCAGAGCGCCGAATCAACGCCCATCCGTGGTTTTATATCCCTAAAAAACGCGTAGCCGCAATGGAGCGCCTGATCCAGGAAGGCGATATAATATCGCTCACAGCCTGGAAACCGGAGCTGGACATTGCGCACCAGGGCTTTGCGGTGAAGATCAATGGGCGAATTCACCTCATGCACGCCTCCTCATTGGGTAAAAAAGTGCTTATTTCTAAGCAACCTTTGCCGGAATACCTGGCTACTCAGGTTGGGCAAACGGGGATAATGGTGGCACGGCTGAAGTAGATTGTTGGCCAAAACATGCCGCTTTGCCAGTACAGGCTTACTTTCCCTGACAAATTTTTCCATTAAAGGTTAATCCGTTCTGCCATTCCGTCAGATTTCTCTGCGTGGCACAACGATTGATAGTCTTCTTTACCCACCGAAGGCTTGCCGCAGGAGGGACAAACACCAATTACCAGCAAACCAATCACCAATCAACCAATCACTAAAATCTATTCAAGTACAACATGGGAAAGATAATCGGCATTGACCTCGGTACAACCAACTCTTGTGTCTCCGTCATGGTGGGCAACGAACCCACTGTGATCGCCAACGACGAAGGCGCACGTACCACCCCTTCCGTGATCGGCTTTTTGGACAATGGCGAGCGCAAAGTAGGCGCACCCGCCAAACGCCAGGCCATCACCAACCCTACTCGCACCGTCGCTTCCATCAAGCGTTTCATGGGTATGCGCCACAGCGAATCTACCTCTGAAATCAAACGTGTGCCTTATAAAGTAGTTAAAGGCGACAACGACACCGTACGCGTTGACATCGACGGACGGCTCTATACTCCGCAGGAGATCAGCGCAATGGTGCTCCAGAAAATGAAAAAAGTAGCCGAAGACTACCTCGGCGAAACAGTAACGGAAGCCGTGATCACGGTGCCAGCTTACTTCAACGACTCCCAGCGTCAGGCAACCAAAGAAGCCGGCGCCATTGCAGGGCTTGATGTAAAACGGATCGTGAACGAGCCAACCGCAGCTGCCCTGGCTTATGGCCTGGACAAACGCGACAGAGACATGAAGATCGCGGTGTACGACCTTGGTGGTGGCACCTTTGATATTTCGGTGCTTGAACTCGGCGGTGGTGTTTTTGAAGTGAAATCTACCAACGGCGACACACACCTCGGTGGCGATGACTTCGACCAAACCATCATTGAATGGTTGGCCGATGAGTTCAAACGCCAGGAAAATATTGACCTCCGCAAAGATCCGATGGCGCTTCAGCGCCTGAAGGAAGCTGCTGAGAAAGCCAAAATCGAACTGTCCAGCGGGATGGAAACGGAGGTTAACCTTCCTTACATCACTGCAGTAGATGGTGTGCCCAAGCACCTGGTGGTTAAACTTAGTCGCGCCAAATTTGAGCAAATGACGGACGCGCTCGTGCAGCGTACGCTCGAGCCTTGCCGTAAAGCGATGCAGGATGCAGGCATGAAACCCAACGAAGTGGACGAAGTGATCCTCGTAGGCGGTTCGACCCGTATCCCGCGCATTCAGGAAGAAGTAGAGAAGTTTTTTGGCAAAAAGCCAAACCGCTCTGTGAATCCTGATGAAGTAGTGGCCATTGGCGCAGCCGTTCAAGGTGGCGTTCTCAGCGGTGCAGTCAGCGATGTGCTGCTGCTCGACGTGACCCCGCTTTCGCTCGGTATCGAGACCATGGGCAATATCTACGACGTGGTGATCGAAGCCAACACGACCGTGCCAACCAAGAAATCTAAGACCTACTCTACGGCTTCAGACAACCAGCCGCAGGTGGAAATTCACATCTTGCAAGGCGAACGTCCGATGGCGCGCGACAACCGCTCCGTGGGTCGATTCATCCTCAACGATCTGCCGCCCTCACCACGTGGTGTTCCACAAATCGAAGTAACTTTCGATATGGACGCCAACGGTATCCTGAGCGTAACAGCTTTGGATAAAGGCACGGGCAAGCAACAGAATATCCGAATCGAAGCCAGCACAGGTCTGAGCAAGGACGAGATCGCACGGATGAAAGCCGAGGCGCAAGCCAACGCCGAAACCGACCGTCAGACCCGCGAACGTGCCGAGAAACTGAACGCTGCCGATACGCTCATTTTCCAGACGGAAAAGCAGCTCAAGGAGTTCGGCGACAAAGTACCTGCCAACCACAAAGAGACCATCGAAAAAGCACTCGATGAACTCCGTGAGGCACACAAATCACAGGACATTGCTCGTCTGGACACCGCTCAATCCGCCCTCACGGAGGCTTGGAATGCTGCCAGCCAGGAGATCTACGCTGCGCAACAGGCAGCAGGGGGAAGCGAAGCAGGGGGCGGCGGCGCTGAAAATCCTTACGGTTCTGCCACAGGCGGCCCTGCAGGGGGCGGCGCTGGAACGGAAGCGCAGGATGTGGAGTTTGAGGAAGTGAAGAGCTAAAATCAAGATTAGAACTTTTTTGAAAATATTAGGCCGCCCGGAATCCAATCCGGGCGGCTTTTTTCATTTATGGGCGGTACATTTGCGCCTCAACAAACAAAACTATGTTCGCAGCACTCCGCGCCCTACTGTTCAAAAAAGCCCTTCGTGAATTGCTGGTTTCGCAAAAACGCAGCCGTCAGGTGCATACGTTTGACAGTGCGCGCAGCATCGGGGTGTTGTTCGATGCCAGCTCCGAAACAGCCCGGCGGGAAAGTCTGGCGTTCATCCGTGTATTGGAAAAACAAGGAAAAAAAGTATCCACGCTTGGGTTCTTCAATGCAAAGCAAGTCCCTGAAAATCAGCCCTTTGATTCATTCAATGCCCAGGAAACTTCCTGGCTGGGCCAACCCAAAAGCGAAAAAGCCACAGATTTTGTCCAGCAAAAATTTGACCTGCTGCTCACGCTAAACCCTGACGAACTCGTCCCACTCGAATGGTTGGCCGCAAAATCGCAGGCAGCCTTTAAAATTGGTTTTGCCACGGGTCGGCCCAATGACTTTGATATTCAATTGGAAACACCGGAGGGCAAGGGTATTCGTTACTTCACGGACCAGCTTGCGCTTTACCTGGGAAAAATTGTTTTGAAATAAATGTACCCCGGAACTCCGTTCCGGGGCCAAATCCCTCCCGGAACGGAGTTCCGGGATACAGCATATGAACCTACATCAAAAATTTCGCGGTACAGGCGTTGCACTCGTCACCCCTTTTAAAAACGGTGCGATTGACTGGGAAGACCTCGAGCGCATCATTGAGCATGTCATTGCCGGCGGCGTAGAGTTTCTCGTCAGCCTGGGCACAACTGGCGAATCCAGCACTACCACCGATGAAGAGCATCGCCAGATCCTTGACTTTTCGATCAAAGTCAACCGGGGGCGGGTGCCTTTTGTGGCTGGTGTTTTTGGCGGCAACAATACCACCGCCATGGTGGAAAAAATCAAAGGTTTCAATTTGGAAGGCATTGATGCCCTGCTATCAAGCAATCCGGCGTACAACAAGCCCGGTCAGGAAGGCATTTTTCAGCACTACATGGCCCTGGCGGAAGTCTCCCCTTTACCGATTATTATTTACAACGTACCGAGCCGAACTTCGTCGAATATGACCGCGGAAACCACGCTTCGGCTGGCCCACGCCTCTGACAAGTTTATTGCAGTGAAGGAGGCTTCCGATGATATTTACCAGATCATGAAAATCCTGAAAGGGCGCCCGGACAACTTTTTGGTGTTAAGTGGCGACGATTTTATTACCCTGCCATTGATTGCTTCCGGGGGAGATGGGGTGATTTCAGTGATCGCCAATACATTGCCCCGCACCTTTACGGATATGGTGCGCGCGGCTTTGCGGCAGGATCTGCCTACGGCCCAAAAATTGAATTTCAAATTGCTCGAACTGTATAAACTGCTTTTTGCAGAAGGAAACCCCGTCGGGGTGAAAGCTGCCATGGAACTGCAAGGACTCTGCAGCCGCGAGGTTCGCCTGCCCTTGGTGTCAATGTCGGAACAGGGCGTGCATGCTATTATGGCGGAGCTGGAAAAGATCGAGCGGTGATTTTTTAGAAATATTCGGGCCTTGATTTCGTAAAATCAACAGAAGCAATATCTTTGCACCCGCTTTTGAAAATCCTTGCTTTTGGAGGGGTTTTGGAGCGAGCAAGAACCCGCCTTCGCTAAAGCTACGGCGGGT
>JAUSMG010000041.1 GCA_030645295.1 Saprospiraceae bacterium
TCTTTACAAACAGCCGTAGGCGCCTGCATGTCCATCACCGTGATGGTGAAGCTGCAGGCCACTATGTTGCCTCCGCCATCGGTGGCCGTGTATTCTACCGTGTTCACGCTGGTCGGGAAGATCGAACCAGATGCAAGACCAAGGGTATGCGTCACCACAACGCCAGGACAATCATCCGTGGCCGTCGGGATCGTGTAGTTAGCCACTGCATCGCACTTGTCTACATCCGTGCCTACCGTCACATTTGCAGGGCAGGTGATTACCGGTGGGGTGTTGTCAATTATTGTGATATCAAAAGTTTGGATTGACTCGCAGTCGAATAAGGTGGCGGTCAATGTAACCGTTGTTGTGCCCTCAGTCGTTGAGGCCACGAAGCCCGGGATATGAGGGTTAATGCCTGTACTGCTACCATCGTTCAAACCTGCAGCTAGCCCGCCAGTCCAAGTATATACTATGGCTGCATTGTTTGGAGTAGCAGACAATAGAATATCGTTTATGTCACTACCAGGACAAATTGGATTTAAATTAGCCGGGTCCTCCAGAAGTAGCGGGCCATCAGAGCCAATCGTTACCGTTACCGTTTCCTGGCAGTCATTGTCGTCTGTTACCGTTACAATATAGTCGCCTGCAGCCAGATTGGTCGCGGTGGCCGTTGTTTGACTTCCTGCACTCACTGGCCACAGATACTCATATGGTGGGGTTCCGCCCGTAGCAGAGACTGTACCCGTGCCAGTAGATGAACCATCACAGGCAGTATTGGTCGTGCTTGTAACCTGAAGCACCAGCACCGCAGGATCTATAAGCGTTACAGATGCCACAGCTGTACACCCGACATTGTCGGTTATTGTCACTTTGTATGTTTGTGCGCAAAGACCGGTGGCAAGTGCCACGTCATCGTCGTCCAGGATACCATCATTGTCCCACTGGTAAGTGTAAGGAGCCTCTCCCCCTACCGGAGCTACCATGGCCTCGCCATTGCAAATACCGTTGCATAACGGATTCGTTTGGGACATGATCACTGCATCAAATGGCGCTTTTACCGTAATCACGAATGTGCAGGTACCAATACAACCATTTCCATCTGTATAGGTATAAGTGATCGTATGCGCACCCGTGCCTGCATTCATGGGTATAAATTCCCCTCCGCTGACACCAGTTCCGCTGTAAACACCTCCCGTTGGCAATCCGCCTGTGAGTGTTATCGGATTATTGTCAAGGCAAGTGCTGAAATCTGCAGGACAAGTAACCACCGGATTTGCATTTACTGTTACTACCATTTCACAGGTAGAAGTACATCCGTTTACATCCGTAATAACCAGGGTAAGTTTGAATGTACCTGGCGCGCCGGCATCCACGATCACAGTCTGTCCATTCGTAGAACCTACGATCGTTCCATTATCCATAATGGTCCAGGCATAGACAGTAAATCCAGTTGGAGCACTGTAGCTATTACCAGCGCTCCCCGCACAAACTGCCGCAGCACCTGTGATACTGCATGGAAGTACACATATTTCCACAAAGCTCTCGTCATCATCAGCACTATTATCAGTCAAATCGTCAACGCCAAATCCAGTAAATGGATCACTGTCCGTATCGTACTGATCGCTGTCTGTAATCTGGGCGGTGTTTTTGTATTCACCAAGCGTATTGGTAGGCGCATCCACTGTTGCATCGAACGTAATGACCAGGGTGCCTATTCCTACAGGAACATTCAGACCAGTCCAGTTGATGGTACCAACAGGCAATTCAACACCACCGTTACTAATATTAGCGATTGCACTAAAACCTGCAGGAACAATATCCTGCACGGCAACTCCTGTACCCGGGTGTGTACCATTGTTGCTTAAGGTAAGCGTAAAGGTCACCACATCACCCACATTCGGTGCAGAGTTGCTAATAGTTTTAACCAGACTCAAGTCCGCCAATTGAGGAACAACCGTTGCATTATCACCGTCGTTCTCATCATTTGCATCAACCGAGTCATCCGGATCCAATGGACCGACCACGCCATCGAGGTCAGTATCCGCACCGTTGTTAGGCGTGCTGTTCGGGTCATATTGGTCACTGTCCGTCACTTGTGCAAGGTTTACGTACTCGCCTGCTGCACCCGTAGGCGCATCTACTGTAGCATTAAAGGTCAGTACCAGATTGCCATTAACCGGGATGCTTTGATTGCTCCAGGTAATGGTACCCGCAGGTGCTTCTACGCCGCCGCCGCTGATCGCAGCGATTGCGCTGTAACCTGCTGGTGCTAAGTCCTGTATGCTTACCCCAGAGGCAGCATTAGGACCGGCATTGCTAACCGTGATGGTAAAGGATACCACGTCCCCTACATTCGGGCTGACAGTATTTACCGTTTTGATCAGGCTCAGGTCTGCCTGCTGGGGCACAATGTTCTCCGTGTCTTCGTCATCCTGCGTCGGTGCGTCTTCATCCGGGGTCGGGTCCGGCTGTGAGTTCGGATCAAATTGATCGCTGTCGGTTACCTCCGAGTGGTTCAGGTACAGAACCCCCGGGCCAGGAGCCAAGACCGTCGCCTGGAACGTCAGTACAAGCGTGTTTGCCCCCACAGGGACACTCAAA
>JAUSMG010000048.1 GCA_030645295.1 Saprospiraceae bacterium
TGGGAAGCGGCAAGCCGGTAGGCCACAGCCATTTTATCTGCTCTACTACGCCGGTAGTGCCTTGATCGTCGTACAAGGGCTGATCAAGCTCCAATGGCTTGATTACGAGGAGGTCATTCACCGCCTGGTCTACATTCATGGAGGCCAGCTGATCTATATGTTGCTTCGTATAACGGAAGCTGGTGCGGCGTAGGAGGTGCGCAGCTTTCTGCTGACCCAGGGAGCCTTGATAGGGAGCGAGGGAGGCCATTTCGTTTTGTTATTTAGTGGCGTTTTGGTGTTTTTGATGTGTGAATTCGACGGTTCTGATATACAGGATTTGGCAAATTAGAGGCAGGGCGAAGATAGGTCTGATTGATTACTTTTTTTCCCGCAATTCCCGCCTCAAAATTTTACCCACATTCGTCTTTGGCAATTCAGTCCGGAACTCCACCTGCCGCGGTATTTTATAATTGGTCAGATTCTCGCGGCAAAACGCCCGCACTTCCTCCTCCGTGAGCGAAGGATCTTTTTTTACGATAAAAACCTTCACCACCTCGCCTGATTTTTCGTCCGCGATACCCACGGCGGCAGATTCAAGTACTTTAGGGTTCATGGCCAGCACATCTTCTATTTCATTCGGATACACGTTGAATCCTGATACAAGAATCATATCTTTTTTCCGGTCCACGATCTGGAAAAAGCCGTCGGGGTGCATAAAACCTATATCGCCCGTGTAGAGCCAGCCATCTTTTATTGTTTCTGCCGTTGCGTCGGGGCGTTGCCAGTAACCTTTCATGATTTGAGGGCCGCGGGCTACTATTTCGCCCACATGATCCTGACCGGGCGGAAGCGTTGTGCCACTGTCGTCCACGATCCGAACCTCCGTGCTGGGAACGGGCATTCCGATCGTGCCAACGCGCGAGTTATTGTCCACCGGGTTTACCGTCAGTACAGGGCTACTTTCCGTCAAACCATAGCCTTCGATGAGTTGGGTTCCGGTCACTTGTTGCCACCGTTCGGCTACTGCGCGTTGTACGGCCATAGCGCCGCCCACGCTAATGCGGAGGGTGCTGAAATCGAGGTTTACAAAGCTGGGTTGGTTCAGCAGTCCGTTGAAAAGTGTGTTCACTCCGGGCACAATATTTGGCTTGTGTTTGCGCCATTCCTTGATGAGTGCCGGAAGATCGCGCGCATTGACAATCAGAATATTACAAGCGCCAACACTCAAAAACGCCAGGCAATTCACGGTAAAAGAAAAGATATGGTAAAGCGGCAAAGCGCAAAGGCTTCTGGTCTGCTCCCCTTCAAGGCCCTGCAATACAGGCATCAGCCAGGCGCGGATCTGCATCATGTTCGCCAGCAAATTTCGGTTGGTCAGCATGGTGCCTTTCGACACGCCGGTGGTGCCACCGGTGTATTGAAGCGCTATGGTATCGTCGGGACCACCCTGAAATGGCGGGATCGTGAAGTTTTTACCTTGC
>JAUSMG010000054.1 GCA_030645295.1 Saprospiraceae bacterium
ATTGAGGAATGTCACGCGCCTCAAAACGCGTCATGGCTTTTTGAAATGTGGAGAAATCGTAGGGCGCGTAGGATTCCGGATAACGAAAGGCCAGATAGAGCGCAATCATCTGAAAATCACTATGATCGTGATTATTGTCGATCCTGGTGTTTTTGGTCTTTCGGTAATCTCGTAGCAACATGTCGCAGCCAAACAGGAAGCGGGAAATACGCCCTTCCACCTCCCGGGTTTCGTTGTAAAGATCGTCGAACATGAGCCGAACGCTAAGCGGATCGAAGCGCCAGAATTCCGTCATCATGCGCTTGGGCTGCCAGTTTTCGGTCTGCCACAGACGCCGCGTTTCGGAGTTTTGAAAACTGCCTTCGAACATAGCCGCCGGGTCAGCTGCCCCCAAATCCCAATGATCCTGGAAGTGCTGCACGGACTCCCATTTGTGGACAAAAGGGTGGTGTTTGGTAGAATTCAGCCACTTTTTATAATCGGCGATGGCGGCGTTGATTTTGGAGAGAACCATGGGGATTGATTTGATTGATTCAATTGGTACGATTGATTCGATTTTTCGATTGATTCGATTGGGACGATTATTCGATTGGGACGATTTGTTCAAAAATTCTCGTTGACTAATCGAATCAATCGGGCAATTGCTCCAATCGAATCAATCGAGAAATCGCTCCAATCGAATCAATCGGGCAATGCTCCAATCGAATCAATCGAATAATCGCTCCAATCGAATCATTCGGGCAATTGCTCCAATCGAATCAATCGAGCATTCTCCCCAATCGAATCAATCGAGAAATCGTTCCAATCGAATCAATCAACACAGTCTTAGTTTTTCCCCCGCCAGTTTAAGCAGATCTTCCGTTTTGGCGAAGCAGAGTCGAATCACTTTTTCATCCTTTAAATCCGAAAAAAACGAAGATACAGGAATGGCCGCTACGCCGAACTCAGTGGTGAGGCGTTTGCAAAAATCCAGGTCCGGCTCATCACTGATGGCGGAATAGTCGAAGAGTTGAAAATAGGTACCTGCGCAGTGCAAGGGTTTGAAGCGTGTTGCCGACATAGCCTGAAGGAAAACATCGCGTTTCTGTTGGTAAAACGCGGGCAAACCAAGGTACTCCGATGGGTCGGCCATAAAATCGGCAAATGCTGCCTGCATGGGATGATTGGCCGAGAACACATTGAACTGGTGGACTTTCCGGAATTCCCGGGTCAGTTCAGGCGGTCCAACGCAGTAACCCGTTTTCCAGCCTGTGTTGTGGTATGTTTTTCCAAAGGAATAAATGGCCAAACTGCGGGCGTAAAGTTCGGGATAACACAGGGCAGAGGCGTGTTTTTCGCCATCAAAGATCAGGTGTTCGTACACTTCATCGCTCATCAATACCACGTCAGTTCCGCGCAGTAATTCGTTGATCTTCAACATATCTGATGCGCGCAGAATGGTTCCCGTCGGGTTTTGCGGGGTATTGATGCAAAGCATTCGGGTGCGCGGGCTGAGCAGCTTTTTCACCGCTTCCCAGTCCACCTGATAGTCTGGTGCGGACAAGGCGTGTACCACCGGAAAGCCCCCCATTGTCTCTACTGAAGGACGGTATGAATCGTAACAAGGTTCCAATAAAATTACTTCATCACCGGGACGCACAAAGGCAGCAATGGCACAAAAAATGGCCTGTGTTCCACCTGCGGTCACGGTGATTTCGGTATCGGGATTCACTTTGGCGCCATATATCCGCTCTATTTTTTCGGCGATTCGTTCGCGCAACGGTAAGATGCCAGGCATGGGCGCGTATTGGTTGGCGCCACGCGCCATGTGCTCGGTCACGAGCTGTTGCAGCCGCTCCGAGGGGTTGAAATTGGGAAAACCCTGAGAAAGGTTGATGGCCCCGACCTGATTGGCCAGACCCGACATGACGGTGAAAATGGTGGTGCCGACGTTGGGCAATTTGGATTCGATGCGCATGGCGCAAACGTACTAATTCTTCCTAGAGTGGTGTGTAGCTTAGGTCCTTAATTACTGGGACTTATGGCGCTTGTTGCCAGCGTACTTGGGTTTGTCTTTACCCATTCATATTCAATTTCGTCGTCTTCCAAATCCGCAATTTTCACGAATCCAATTCTTTCCAGCAGCCTGATCGCTTTGTCATTTTGCTGGGTAGTAATAGCGAAAATGCGTTTCAAGCCAATATCGTTTAGTCCAAATTGGATAGCCAATTGTATGGCCGCTGTCATATAACCGTGCCCCATAAATTGAGACAACAAAATACAGCCGAGTTCTCCTTCGCCCTTGTCCAAACCGCGATAATACCCGCAAGTCCCGACGATGGTATTGCTTGATTTATCTGCGATGCCCCAATGTATCGAGTTGCCATCCTTGTAATTCTGATTGATTTTTTCCTGCATTGCCGCCGCTTCTTCTACATTTTTTGCCGGGATAGCATCGTAACGTGAAATTTCAACGATGTGCTTGAGGTCGGAATACTGGATTTCGCGCAACAGGATGTTGTTGCCTGAAAGGTTTGGAAAAGTGTCGTAAGGGGGTAGTTTCATGTTATATTTAGGCTGATGTTGGCATCAGGGAATTCCCGCCGAGGGGTTTGTAACCGCGTGTCATCACATTGAACGCGGGGTCATAGACAAGAAGCAATTCAACCGCCCAGTCGTGCGGATGATTCAATCTCTGGCAAACTTACTCGTTGTTTTGGTTTTTCGGCACCTGAAAACTTCAAGACTTCCCAACAGCCAACGGTAGGCAAGTAGCTGCATGCGTGAATCATGTAAGTATTTTCCATAATTATATAAATCTGACGCGTGTGAAGTTCCCGAAATTTGTGTCTTGCAGATTAAGAGCATGTTGGGGATTTTCCCGCTGGGCCAAAAACGACTCTTTTTTCGTCATTTTTCACCTTTTTTCAGTCACGTAATATCAACTATGCTCCTTCAAAAACGCAAAAACTGACAAAAAAAGCCCTCGTTTTTGCCTCCAGCAGAAAATCCCCAACATGCTCTAAAATATACCGCTAAAAAGCAGACTTATGGAAATACTAATTGTCTTAACCTCCCATAGTGAACTTGGAAATACGGGTGAAAAAACCGGTTTCTGGATCGAAGAGTTTGCAGCCCCCTATTATGTTTTGGCGGATGCGGGTGCTGTCATAACGATAGTATCCCCTTTGGGTGGCCAGCCACCGGTGGATCCAAAGAGTGAAGCTCCCGATGCACAAACCCCCGCAACAAAAAGGTTTTATAAGGATTTTGAAGCAATAGACAAGGTTGCTCATTCTAAAAAATTAAGCAGCGTTGATCAGGCAGATTATGATGCCGTTTTTTATCCTGGAGGGCATGGCCCATTATGGGATTTAGCCAACGATACAAATTCAATTCAATTAATTGAGGGTTTTTACAATAGTCAAAAACCTATTGCATTTGTATGTCATGCACCTGCAGCATTAATTAAAGTAAAATCAAAAAATGGCGAACCGCTTGTAAAAGGCAAAAAGGTCACGGGCTTTTCGGATTCAGAAGAGGAGGCGGTTAAATTAACCAAGGTAGTCCCATTTTTATTAGAGGATGAATTGAAAAAAATGGGTGCGTATTACAGCAAAGGAGCCGACTGGGGCACTTATGTACAACAGGATGGATTGTTAATTACAGGTCAAAATCCGGCTTCCTCAGAAGAGGTTGCCAAATTGCTTTTAAAATCTTTACTCAATAAAAAATAATCATTCAAATTGTACACCGTTTATGGGCCGCCAAATCACCGGGAAGGCATTGTACGGGCAACAAAGGAAGAAGCTGAAAAGAAAAAAGAGCATTTTGACGGAAAAACCACCGAATAAATCACTTTTTTGTTTACATTTTAACCCATTTCACCATATTCTGGCAATCTCCAGCGGAAACGGTGATAAAATAAAGCCCTGCGGGCAATGTTTCAAAATCCCTCAAATCCACACGGTTTTGTCCCTCAAAAAGACGGGTTTTGAAAGAAACCTGTTTGCCACCCAAACCGCTTGCACTGACCTTCAGTTCCATTTCTTCGGTAGAAAAAACAGTAAGCACTGCACAGCCCATTGAAGGATTGGGCTCGATCTTTATTGCAGAAGAAACGGCCTCTGGCTCAGAAGTCGGAACACTTGGATCGGCGATCGAAATGCGCACACGGCGGGTATTTTCCCGGTATACAAGGACTTGAGGAATAACCACCAGATCATCGTTTTGAACGTTGGCAGTGCCGCTTTGAAGCAGCGATCCCGTGTCGGCATCTTTTACGGTCCAATTCAGGGTCTGTCCGGTTGCGGGTTTAAAACTTTTCGGTCTGCGAATGGCGAGGTCTGCAAGGAGTTGATCATCCGGGCAGTTATCGTTGGGAAATACAGCATTTGACTCCAGCCAGGCGGTGACCTGCCAGTTCCCCTCGTTTTCTACCACGTTTCCCCAGCGATGATAGCCACCCCAGCTGCCCCAGTTGTCGCCATCGCCATTGTTGATGCCGATCAGGCCAATGCCCGGGTCATGCGCATTTGGATCTAAGCGATGGTTGAAAAATGCGGGTAAAGACTGGTCACTACGGAAACGCGCCTCTGCAAAGGCTACATTGTCCACCGCAGTTTGCTGATTGGGGGGAACTCCACTGATCCAGTGGTCGTTGTAGTCCGGCCCGGTGTCCATCCCATGACTGCGCTCGCTCCACATATTTTGAACCCCAAAGCCAAGGGAGTCTGCTTTGCGATAGTTTTCAACTACATATGCATCCCAGCGCATGGTGCCATTGTCGTCATTTTTAGAGTGCCAGTGGCGGATGAGCGGCCAGTCGCGTTCCGGGGAACAGTTGTCGAGCAGGTTCCACAGGTTTAATTGATGGACAGTTTCGCCTGCACGATTTTTCAGATTGGTCGGAAAATTTTGGGACACATCGCCAAAGGGCGCCAGCATACTGCCCGGCTCCGGTCCACCGCAGCCCGTGTTGAAGATGGTGACCGAAGCATAATGCTCAGGGTAACATTTTGCCAATGCCAAGGCCCCAGCCGACCCCATGCTGTGACCGTGAATTTGAATGCGATTCGGGTCAATGTTAAAATGCCGGATCAGCCACTGGTCAACCCACAAATACCTCCTTTGCGTGTAGTTCACAATGGTGTCCGGAGTGCCTGGAATATTACCCGGGTTGAAGGGGTCGTAATTTTTTCGATAACCGAAATGCCAGGTCGGATTTTCAAGTCCCGGAGGCAATATGCCTCGCCAGCCAAATACATCATCGTTGTGTGAGATCAAAAGGCCTTCTACGGGTTTAATATTGACCTCTGCTCTGCTGCCGGCCAAGGATTGCCGTGCCGTGCCGCCGCCGCCGTGCAACCAGACGGAAAGCGGAAACGGCTGTGTGGTGTCAAGACCAATGGGTGCGGAAACCAAAAACAGGCTCGGCATCCCGTTTTTGGCCGCATTTGCCATGACAGGAAAATCCGGGCGATTGTCCCATTGGTTTTGCCGCCCGTCGGCCCACATCAAAAAAGCAAAACAGACAAATCCGGGGGCAAACGGGGAAGGGAAAGTAGCCTGTAAATGGGATTCCACAGGGTCGCCAACAGGGTTGTACTGGAACGGGATTGCGGTGGCTGTGATGTTCTGCCCGGCATTTACCACTGTTTCACCATCTGCCACAACGGCAAAAACCAAAGCGCCGGCTTGGTGCGGTGTAAACACAAAAAGCGCTTCGTTTACCGCCAGTTGATATTTCCCGAGGCCTGTGGGGTTGGGAATGCGCGGAGTCAGGGCGGTGTCAACTTGCTCTTTCAGCGCCACACAGGCATACTCGAATAAGTGGATCTTGCCCACGCGGATGGCGTCGTTGGTGGAGGAGAATGCAGTGGGTTTGGCATAAACTTCATACCAGTCCGGAAGCGGAAGTGAGGCCTCCCAGACGACCCATACTTGCCCGTCGGCGTACCAGGCGCGGACGTTGGTTTGGGCGCTGACAGCACAAGAAATGAGGAGGAGGAAAGGGAGTAGGATTGCTTTCATTCATTTAAAATTTATAGTAAATCAAAGGACGGTTTTGACTGCCGATTGCGAACAGAGTTTAATGGGGTGTATTCGGCTTGTTATTTGCCTGGCAAATTCCACGCAAGGACCACATTGGCCACATTTATTTACTTTTGCACCTACAACCATCCACTATAATGTCACTCCCACGCAACGAGCAAGAAATTATCCAGCAAGTGCTCAAAATATTTTCGGCACAACTGGAAAAAGGCGGTTTCCGCAAAACCCCGGAACGTTTTGCTATTTTGGAAGAGATTTACAAGCGCAACGACCACTTCGACGCTGAAGCGCTTTACATCCACATGAAAAACCGCAGCTACCGCGTTAGTCGAGCGACGGTCTACAACACGCTTGAACTTCTTGTGAATTTCGATCTGGTGAAAAAACACCAGTTTGGCCGAAATCTCGCACAATATGAGAAGTCCTACGGCTACAAACAACACGATCACGTCATTTGTGCCCACTGCGGCAAGGTGGTAGAGTTTTGCGATCCCCGGGTGCAACAGATTAAAGACATGGTAGGCGAACTCCTGAACTTCAAAATATCGCACCACTCGCTCAACCTTTACGGCGTGTGTGGCTCCTGTCAAAAAGAGATCGAATTCGGCATCGTCCGCAAGCAACCCAAGGAGCTGGAAGATGAGCCGGGCTGGGGCGATTAATCAATTGATTTGATTTTTCGATTGTTGCGATTGATTCGATTGTTAGGATTGGAACGATTGATTCGATTGTTACGATTGATTCGATTTTCAGAATATGCCAATCGCCCCAATCGCCCCAATCGTAACAATCGAATCAATCGTTCCAATCCTAACAATCGAATCAATTGAACGAGACTTTCACCATAAAACTCCCTGCCTTCGAGGGACCTTTCGACCTTCTGCTCTTCTTTATTGAGCGGGATGAGCTGGATATTTACAACATCCCCATTGCCAAGATCACCGACGATTTCCTGAGCTACATGCACGAGATGGATGAATTGAGCATGGATGTTGCCTCCGAATTTATCGTTGTGGCCGCCACGCTCATGCGCATTAAGGCCAAGATGTTGCTGCCCCGCAAACAGGTGGACGAAGAGGGCAACGAGATAGACCCGCGCCGTGAATTGGTGGATCGCCTGCTGGAATACAAACGTTACAAAAGTGTGCTGGAAGACCTGCGCCGCCTCGAAGAAGTGCGGGCATTCATGAATCCGCGCGGCTTCGCTACCGCCGAGATCCGACAGCTTGCCGAACAGGCGCTCGCGGAAGCCGAATTAGAATCCATCAGTCTCTACAAACTCCTGCGTGTATTTGAGCGGCTTGTGACGCGGTTCGAGGAAGATCAAAAGACCAGACGCGTCCACACGGTGTACAATTACACCTACACCATCCAGGAGCAGCGAGAGTACATTGTTGGAAAACTAAAAAAAGGGGAAAAGCGCGATTTTGAGCAAATGTTTCTCGCGCTCGAGAGTCGCATCCATGCGGTTGTGACGTTCCTGGCATTGCTTGAATTGCTCAATGCTCAGGAGGTTATGCTAATCCAGGGCGAAGGCGTGAACAACTTTTGGCTGACACTGCCTGAATAATGTGGTCAATACGATAATGTGATCAATGTGAACAATGTGGTCAATGTGAACGCAAAAACACATTGACCACATTATACATTGACCACATTCCACTTATTTCCATTTCAAGGTTTCCACCATTCTGTTCAAATCTTCCCGCATAAACGCCACTACAGGCGCAAGGGAATCTGGTCGCGCTATCGTATTGAAATACAGTGCGCCGCGCACAAAATTCCTGGTCGAATCCGTCAAAAAGAATTGGTAGGAAGATGCCGCCGGGCCCTCCACATTGAAGATCACCCCATGCACATGATCGGCTGGGCGATGTATGGGCTGCTCGTCAATGTAGGTCGCTTTTACGGTATGCTTATTCGTCATCTCGAACGCATCGGACACGAATTTGTCAAAATCAGCCCGGGAATGAATGGGGTAATAACTGCAATAGATCTTGGCGTTCAGCTCCGGCACCACAATGTTGAACCAACATTCATCCTTGGGTTTTTCATCAAAATAGGCCGTATCCTGCTCGATCTTCGCGTAAACAGGTTGGTCGAAGGTGAAGTTACAATAACCCGTTTCGAAAGGTTTGTATGCCTTTTCGGGATAAACGACGCGCGGATAAGCGCGCGGCTTGGGGACAGGGGTGTAGCCGTCGCAGGAAAGGAGCAGTAGGCAGTAGGCAGTGGCAGTAAGCAGTAGCAGTGGCAGTAGCAGTGGCAGTAGCAGTGGCAGTAGCAGTGGCAGTAGGCAGTTGCGGTGGGCAGCTGCGGTGGGCAGATATTTTTTGCTGAAAAACATAGCGGCGAAGATAAGAAATCAGTGGCAGTTTGCAGTAGCAGTTAGCCCCTGCCTACTGCTACTGCAAACTCCCACTGCCCCCAGCCTACCTCCGCACATTCCACACCTTTACCCGCTGCTCATACCGCTTCCGATTAACAGGCCAGGCCGCTATGTCCAAAGAACCCTCTAATTCCTCATCCATGCCTTTCAGCAATTGCGGAAAAAAATCAATCCCTGTGCTGTTTTCCACCTGATCAATGGAGCTCTCGGTTCGGACAGCCGGGTCGGGACGGAAGGAGTTGGGGCGCTCGGCCCATTTCTCGTCGAGTCGCTCGCGGGTGAGTTCGTAGGCTACCCATTCGGCTTGCTCGTGGTCTTCGGAATAACCCAGGGAGAACCAGGTGTGGCGCACCAATTCGCCAGAGGAGCTTGGGAATATATCTTCTGGCACCTGACTGGGGAGTGACGATTTTGGAGTTTGGATTTCCGAATTTGATCCATCGCTTGACATCTCGATGGGCGGCTTGGTGTCGATCGGTCGGCCGGATTTTTTACTGCCAAATTGATTGAATAAGAAGAAAGCCAGGCCGGCAAGTGCGGCGAAAAGGCCTGTTTTAAAAAGGAAACCGCCGGAGTTGGAAGAGGATCTGCGTCGTGCCATGTTGGGTTTTGTTTGGCGCGAAGATAGGCGTTTGGATAAATTTACTACAAAAAGTTTTTAAATATGCGCGCAGATTATCGAACAAGTGTCCTGCTAAGCACAGCGAAGAATCGGAAGAATAATGCCGTTTGAGCCATGGGTTCGGGTCCTTCGCTGCACTCAGAATGATTCACTCCATGCGTTTTTTGGGAAATATAAAAACTTTTTGTGGCGAAAACACCTTCGTGTTTCAGCCGTTTTAATGCGTGAATTCAAGAGCGTATGGAGCGCAGTGACAGGCGTGTGAGAAGGAGTTAGAAATCCCATTATATTTGTAGGATAAATACCTGAATGCTCCGGGCCTGTATTTCGCGCGCGTTTTGTTCAAAGAGGGTTTGGTAACAAAAAAGAGGTTTTTGCACTAATGAAAGGACATCCCTATAACAAATTGATCCCACCATCCCTACGGCGGGTAAAACTGCTATTGCTATTGCTACTGCCCATTGTCATGCCCGCTCAAGGCATACAATTTGATCATAGAACCTGGCCCGAAACCCTTGCCAAGGCAAAATCCGAAGGCAAAATGGTTTTCCTGGACGCGGTGACCAGTTGGTGTGGCCCCTGTAAAATGATGTCCAAAGAAGTGTTTCCAGATTCTACTGTCGGCGCCTTTTTCAACACTAATTTTCTGAGCATCAAATTGGATATGGAGCGCGGGGAAGGAATCGAAATTTCCAACCGCTATAAGATCTGGATCTATCCTTCGCTGCTTTTTGTGGATGACTCAGGGGCAGTGCAGCACCGATCGGCTGGATACCACAATCCGAAGGAACTCATCGCATTGGGCAATACTGCGCTGGATCCAACGCGCAATCTCGCAGCGCTTGAAAGTCATTATGCTTCCGGCAATCGCCACCGGGAGTTTTTGCTGCAATATCTCGAAGCCAAAACCGCCGCGTACGACCCCGATGCAAGCCGAATCGCAAATGATTTTTTTAAAACAGAAGAAGACTTGAGTACGCCCGAAAATATGGATCTCCTCATGCGCCATATTAACGATCCGTATACCAAAGGCTTCCAGTTTTTGCTGAAAAACAAACCCCTTTTTGAAGAAAAATTTGGCAAACGCGAGGTAAAAGTCAAAATCGAAAGTGTGTTCGAGGGCTACTTGCAAAGTCACCCCAGACTTCAGCTCGGCGAGGTTCAGCGACTTTATGGAACCGTCTATCCCGAAGGCGGTGAAGCACTGGCCTCCCGGTATCGATTGGATCATTACCGCCAAAAGAACGACCTTGAAAATTTTGCCCGGACAGCCATGGACCATTACACCCGCTATCCATCGGACGATCCGGACGAGCTCAATGAAATGGCCTCAATCTTTGCAGAAGAAGTGAGTAATCCTCAGCAACTCAAAACGGCGCTTGCTTGGGTTAAAAAAGCCATTTCATTACAGGAAATCTCTTATTATCAATACACACTTGCAAAAGTATGGGCCAAAATGGGCAAGAAAAAAGCGGCCCGTAAAGCCGCAGAGCGCTCGCTCGAACTGGCCAAAATGGAAGGAGAAGACACGATATTGGTGGAGGAATTGCTCGAAATTTTGAAGAAAAAGTAGAGGGCTTCTAACAAGTAATAGGCGGTACATGAGTGACCCCAAATTTTATAACACTAATAATACGCTAACATGAGTTATGATTAGCTTCAAATCAATCTGGTCAAAATAGCCGCATAGCGGCGGCATTTTGGTAGCTCCAGCGTTGTGTTTTTTTAGAACCGCGTAGCGGTGACATTATTATACCGTCAAAATGCCACCGCTACGCGGTTCCCCCTATTCCCCGCACTATCGTGCTACCAGAATGCCACCGCTACGCGGTTCTGTTAGTGATGCTCGGTTTTATATTGTTACAAATTCGAGGGGGACCCATGTTACTCATCCTTTTATTTATCCCAACACCCGCTCTGAATCGCCTTTGCAAGATCCGGGTCTCGCAGCAACCGGGCGTAAGATTGGGCGTTATGCCGGGCGTTTTCCTTCGGCGTTTTTTCCTGAAAAATAAAATGAGCGAGGCTGGGCCAACCCGCTTTTTCGGCAGCGGTGAGTACACGGCAAATATTTTTTTCAGGAGAAACCGCCGGGTTATTTTTTTGCTCTGCCTGCGTGGCTAATCGCAGGTAAGTCGTTGTGGTACTGCGGGTTGGCCGAAAAAAATCTACCCGGTGTATCTGCGGATCACTGGGCAAATAGACGGCATCAAACTCGTCGCCCTCACTGAACGGGAAGCCGCTGGGCAAGAGGATCGGGCTCATTTTTCCTACGCCAAAATCACCTTGCTCCATGATACTGTCCACGGCCAAAAGTGTATAAGAGATCTTTTGATCCTCCGGGTTATCGCCCAGGACAAGGTGGAGTCGCGCCACAGTGCGCTTGCCATCGGAAATGAGGCGTTTCATGTTTTCCTTGCTGTATTTGCTGACAATGCTGGAGGAGGCCATCCGCTTGGCTTCCTGCACTTGCCCAAACCATCGTAGGCCGAAGAAAGTAATCGCCAGTAAGAGCACAATACCGCTCACCATAATGGCCATGTACCTGCGGATCTGCCCTGCTTTTACCCCCCGGATGCGGTTGCGCGGCGTGTCCACTTTTTTATTCACCCGGAACTCATAGCCGAAAACGCCGTCTTTTTTTTCGAGTATAAGCTCGCAGAGCTCGTCCTCGATAAAAAAGGAGTACATTTTACTCTCTTTAACCGAAAAATCGATCTGAACCACCCGCAAATTGCAATGAACCATGACATGTCCCGTACGATCACCATGGTAAAGCCCCACACGGTGGCGACCTCCAAAATCGTCGAGAAAAACCCAGTTCATTTGAGCCATGGCGAGCAGAGGCATTTAGATATTGGGAAATTGGGATATTTAGATATTGGGGGTTACTGCATTTTTGCCTTAATGTCCTAATAACTAAATATCCCAATATCTCAATTTCCCAATTTCTTTTTAACCTTTTCTTCCTCTCACCTTTGGTCTCCCAATACTAACATACTGAAAACCAAGGTCTTTCATCTGCTCGGTGTCGTACACGTTGCGACCGTCGAAGATGATCTTTTCGCTCAGCATGGAAGCCATTTGCTCAAAATCCGGCGTACGGAACTCGTTCCATTCCGTCATAATTGCCAGACAGTCAGCCCCTTCCAGCACTTCGTACATTTTATCACAGAGGGTGATGCGGTTACCATAGATCGTGCGGACGTGTTCCATGGCTTCAGGGTCAAAGGCGCGGATTTTTGCGCCCATGGCCAGCAGTTCGTCCATGATGACGAGGGCTGGCGCTTCACGGATGTCGTCAGTGTTGGGTTTGAACGCAAGTCCCCACACTGCTATGGTTTTACCGGAAAGATCGTTTTTGTAATGCTTTTTTATCTTTTTGGTCAAAACCCCTTTCTGGATCCCGTTGACTTTCATCACGGACTTCAGGATCTTAAAATCGTAGGAGTACTCGGAAGCGGTTTTGGCAAGTGCCTGTACGTCTTTGGGGAAACAAGAGCCACCGTAGCCGATACCGGGAAAAAGAAACCGTTTGCCAATACGGGAATCTGAGCCCATGCCGATACGGACCTGATCCACATTGGCGCCCACTTTTTCACAGAGATTGGCGATTTCATTCATGAACGAAATACGGGCTGCGAGGTAGGAATTGGCAGCATATTTGGTCATTTCGGCGCTGCGTTCGTCCATAAAATATATGGGATTCCCCTGGCGCACAAAGGGTTCGTAGAGTTGACGCATCACCTTGCGGGCACGTTCACTTCTGGTACCGACCACCACGCGGTCTGGTTTCATGAAATCATCCACAGCTACACCTTCACGGAGAAACTCGGGGTTGGACACCACGTCGAACATTTTTTTCGACAGTTTTTCGGCCATGATCGCCGCTACTTTTTCGGCGGTTCCAACGGGGACAGTGCTTTTGTCTACGATCACTTTGTAGTCCGTGATAATGCCGCTCAAGTCCTTCGCCACGCCCATGATGTACGATAGATCGGCACTGCCATCGTCGCCGGGAGGGGTAGGCAGGGCCAGAAAAATAATGGTGGCTTTTTCTATAGCCGCATTTAGATCAGTGGTGAAATGAAGTCGGCCTTCTTTGGTGTTTCGATCGAACAGCACATCGAGTCCGGGTTCAAAAATGGGGATTTTGCCTGCACGGAGGCTTTTTACTTTTTCTTTGTTGTTGTCAACACAGATGACATTGTTGCCCGTTTCGGCAAAACAAGTTCCAGTGACCAGCCCAACGTATCCAGTTCCAACGACGGCGATATTCATGTATAAAATCAGTTGTAGTTTGTAACCCGGAACGCTGTTCCGGGGTATGATGTAACCCGGAACGCTGTTCCGGGGTATGATGTATCCCGGAACGCTGTTCCGGGGTGTGATGTATCCCGGAACGCTGTTTCCGGGATACAAGAACCGCAAAGGTAGGACGACCTGACGGAAGCAGAGTTGCCGAAGCAAATTTTTAACCCAATACCCTACAAATGCTTGTTTTTTAGAATATCGTTCCGGCCAAACCCGCTACTTTTGGACGAACTTGGATTTCACATGCAAACACCTACGGATTGTTCGATTTTAGTTGTCAATGCCCCTACACGCGGGTTTCTCCCGGCCCTTTTTATTTTGATGAGTTTTTTGTCCTTTGCTCAGAAACCATCGGCGAACATCGTGCCGAATCCGAGCTTTGAGCGCTTTGCCAGTGCGCCCATAGGTTGGTCGTACAAAGGCGCGTATTTTGGAGAAGTAGTGAAATACTGGTTCAGTGCTACAACGGCCAGTCCGGATATTTATGGCCCCAATGTTCATGTGCCGATGGACTGGGCAGAAAAGGGTTTTGGCAATCAAAAGCCCCGGACGGGCAAGAATATGGCGGGCCTCACCCTTTTTGGTTGCACCAATGGAAAGCCGCACTGTCGTGAATTTGTCGAAATTCAATTGGCCGAACCGCTTGTGATCGGGCAGGCCTACTATGTGGAATTCTGGGTATCACATCTGGCCAAATCCCTACAAATCAACAACATAGGGGCCTATTTCAGCATCAGCGAGATCAAGCGACTGACCGACGAGGTGCTGGTCCGGGAAGCGCAGGTGAGTGCGAAAAACATCGTACCGGCCCCAGGGGGCAAGTGGGTGAAAGTGAGTGGACAGTTCGTAGCAAGGTACGAAGCGGAATATCTGGTGATCGGCAATTTTAAGGATGATTTCAACACACTTTCCGTAGCGCCCAGGGAGGATTGTTTCAACTACGCCTATTATTACCTCGACGATGTGCTGGTGAAAAAGATCCCGCCATTCATGCCGGTGCCGGTCAATCCGGACGACCTCAGCAAGCAAAAATTAGAACCAGGCAAGATTATTCAATTGAAGAACATCTACTTCGAGTTCGATAAGGATGAATTGATGCCGCGCTCCTTTGTTGAGTTGAACAAGTTGCTGAAAATCATGCGGGAAAACCCAAAACTAAGCATCGAGATCATGGGCCACACCGATGCATTGGGCGATAATGATTATAATCTCGACCTCTCCCGTCGCCGGGCTCTGGCCGTGGTGAATTTTTTGCAGGAAAATAAAGTTAGCAAAAGCCGGCTTCTTTCTCATGGAGAAGGGGAGGCCAGGCCGATTGCTTCCAATGAAACGGATGAGGGGCGGGCGCAGAACAGGAGGGTGGAATTTGTGGTGGTGAAAAAGTAAAAATCGTTACTTTTGTACAGTCAATTCTACTTTTTATGAACACCGTCGAACAAGTAAAAGCCTCTATCAACGGACTTTCAATCTCCGATCAGAGCGATGTTCTGCTGCACATGTTGCGGCTGAAATATCGCACGACTTTGGCACAAATCCGCAATCTGACCGCGGCTAATAATGAAGCGGAGGACAACATTGAGCATCTTTCTTACGATGCACTTTTAGAGCGACTGCACTTGTTGGAGGGAATTCTCGAAGGATTAGAGGATACTGCTTTGGCACGAGTGATGGGCCATGATGACATCAAAACGCAATTTGATTTATGGCGCAAGAAATAATTTGGACCGAACGCGCCTCAGATGACCTTCATAACATCTTTGATTATCTTTCTACGTTTTCAGACAGTCGAGCAGAACTAGTTGTTGGAGAAATTATTGACCGTGCATTTTTGCCCGAAAAATTTCCACAATTAGGCCGAATAGTGCCCGAAATTAATGTTCAGAGCATCCGCGAACTCGTAATTCTCCAGTATCGAATTGTTTATACCCTTACCGCGCATGGATTTGTAGAAATCCTTGCTGTGCGTCACAGTGCTCGCCCATTGCCAGAGCTCTGAATCGGATACAGGAGCGAGGCGGTAAATCAAAAATTCCGCCACATCATGCTTTCAACAGGCTTGTCCGTTCGCTCATTGTACTTCGCATTCTGCTTTTTGTTGTAATAATTTTCGACATCGCCATCTACCCCAAAGTAGATGAGTTGACCGATGGGCATCCCGGCGTACACGCGCACGGGCATCACACAGGAAATTTCGAGCGTCCAGGTATTGCAAAAACCTACATCGCCTTTGCCGGCGGTGGCGTGGATATCAATGCCGAGCCTGCCAATGCTGCTCTTGCCTTCCAGAAAAGGCACAGAGTTGTGGGTTTCGGTGTATTCCTCCGTCACACCGAGGTAGAGTGTGCCAGGTTGGAGCACGAAGCCATCTTCCGGTATCTCAAAGGTGTTGATGCGGTTGTGGCGCTTGGCATCCAGCGAATGGTCTTGATACACAGCGAAATAACGGCCCAAATGCACGTCGTAAGAATTGGTGCCGAGGCACTCCGGACGGAAAGGCTCGATTACGATCTCGCCTTTTGCGATGGATTCAAGGATTTTTTTATCGGTTAGTATCATAGCGTGGTGCGAAATTCATTTCGCTAATACTTGGTAGGTGAGGCGCGAAAAAGCCCGCAAAAGTATCTGAATTCGCCTAACATTTTGTCAAAGCCTGTGTTTCTCTTTTTGGACATTGGACATTGGACCACTGGACATTGGACCACTGGACTTTAGACATTGGACTACTGAACTTTAGACGTTGGATCCTCTGGCTCTTTTTAGTCCAATGTCCCTTAGTCTGTCCAATGTCCCTTAGTCCAATGTCTAAAGTCCAGTAGTCCAATGTCCCTTAGTCCACCATCTTACAAAAACATGAAAAAAACCATTGTCCTTGGCGCCACCCCCAATTCTGAGCGGTATGCATACCTCGCCACCATGCGCCTTGCCCAATCTGGCCATGAAGTTGTGCCGGTAGGTATCCGAAAAGGTGAAATTGAGGGCATCAAAATCATAGAAGGAAAACCTGAAGAAGAAGGGGTGGACACGGTGACACTCTACATAGGAGCAGCGCGGCAGCCGGAATACTACGACTACATTTTATCGCTCAAGCCAAAGCGCATCATTTTTAATCCGGGAACTGAAAATCAAGAATTAGTTCAACTCGCCAAAGAGCACGGCATTGAAACGGTGGAAGGCTGCACTCTGGTGATGCTTTCGATCGGGGCTTATTGATTTTTTTGAAAAAATATGAAACCGTCTGTGACCTACACTCGTATAAACGTATAAACGCTTCAAAAGAAAAAAGTTCTCCCGCAATGGCGGGGGAATAGTATGGTAGGAAGATTGTTTTCATTTGGTTTTTGAGCCGCTCGACGTAAGGTCGAGCGGTTTTTTTATGCCTTAAAAAAAACAGCCAGATCCCTTTCCACTTCCCAGTCTTTGGCAAAAAAGAAATTGAGCCGGGCCGCCGTTTCCTCGTTGACTTTCAAATCTTTAAGCGCGTCCACGGGCGAGAATACACCGGTCCGAAGTGCTGGAAGGCTGGCATTTTGGATGTTGGGGGCATAGCCGACCCAGGTTTTCTGACCGAGCAAAACAGCGCCCCAGTTTTTAATAAGCATGCCCCGCTTTCCTGAAAAAAGGAGCCAGCCAGGGAGGCTGATCATTAGCCCAAGGCAAATACACAGGTCGATCAATCGCTTGTCGCGCCGGTGACTGGGTTGGGCTATATTGTAGCGAATATCAATGGTGTAAAGTTCTCCCGGCTCATCCTTGCTGCTGCTGCCAATGATGCTGAGGCTTTCTTCGGGCACAATTTTGTACGAAACCGACGGGCCGATTTGGGCCATGTTCGCCATAATTTCCTGTGAACCAATGTCTTTGGAGCAAAAAATGATCTCGTTGGCCCCGTAAATGCGCACCAACTCGTGAAGTTGCGCCACATTGCCAAGCTGCTCTGCATTCCCTCCTCCATTTGGGGAGGGGCTGGGGTCCACCCGTCCGATAAAGTTTTTTCCTGCTGCGCCGACACGATTTAGTAGCCCCAGCACCCGGGCGCACTCATTTTCGGAGCCCACGACAAGCAGATTTTTCACTTTGGACCGACCCAGGCGAAAATTGCCAAATTCCCAAAAATGCGTTACCAATCTAATGCCTATGGTTGCAAAAACCGCCCAGGCTGCACCCATCAACACCAGCGCCCGCGATGGCCGGTAATCCAGGTCAAGGAATCCGTACACAGCGGAAAGTACCAGGGTGCCAAGTCCCAGACCGCGCAACAAGCGGGTCAAATTATACCGGGTGTCATAGCCGCCACTGAGCCAAACCGTGCCAAGCCAGATGAGAATATAAAGTGGAAAATTGAACCACAATACATTGGTTTTGAACCAGGTAGGGTCGTGGTAATAATAGCTGGCCCAAAAGTTTTTGAGCAACACCAGTCCGAAATAAATGGCCAGTGCGTCAAGTGCCGGCAACCAGGTTTTACCTAGAAAATTGCGAAACAAGGTCAGTCCCGCCCGGAACCAGATCGCAGCCTGCAACATCATCACGAACAGTCCCGCCCGCCGTCCACTGAAATGTTTGCGGGCAAAAATGATCATGGCCAGGTAAAAGGTGCGCACATAGTTGAGCGTGCCTTTTTTGGTGCTTTCCCCTTTGTAGTGGATGATCTTGGTTTCGGGAAAATAATAGTTTTTAAAACCTGCCTTCTGGATGCGGTAAGAGAGGTCAATATCCTCGCCATACATGAAAAACACCTCGTCGAGCAAGCCGGATTTGTCCAATGCGGTTTTGCGCAGGAACATAAAACAGCCCGCCAGCACGTCCACTTCATTGGTTTCGTTTTCGGGCAAATGCCCCAGATGGTAACGGTTAAAGCTGGGGCTGCGCGGAAAAAGCGTGGATAACCCAAAGGTCTTGCAAAACGCCACCCAGGGCGTAGGAAAACCGCGTTTGCTCTCCGGTAAGAACTTGCCACTACCATCCAGAAGTTTACAGCCCAATGCGCCTGCATCCGGGTGTTCATCCATGAATGTCAGGCATTTGCGAAAAGTATCTTCCTCTACCAGGGTGTCAGGGTTGAGCAGTAAAACATACTCACCGGCGCTCTGCCGGATGGCCTGGTTATTGGCCACCGCGAAGCCCGGATTATCCGTATTGGGGATTAGTTTTACCTCCGGAAAGCGTTCACGCACCATCCGCACCGAGTCGTCGGCGGAGTTGTTGTCGACTACCCACACCTCGCCTTCAATGCCCTGCATAGCGCGGCGCACAGAGCCAAGGGCCTGCTCCAGGAAGTGGCGGACGTTGTAGTTTACAATGACGATGGATAGGCGCATGGGGCGCAAAGTTGGTGTTTCTTGATCAAACCTGTTCAACAACTCCCGTTGTAGCGCAAACTGGCCATCTGGAAAGATCACTTTGACTTTGTCTAACGGCGCAAATTCCCTTCCTTGCCGCCAAAACTGTAAACATGAATTTCGCACGGCTTCTATTGCTAACGCTGTGGGCAACAAGCGCTGACGCTCAACCCGGCTGCCCGGATCCCCAGGCGACCAATTACAATCCTTCGGCGACGAGCAACGACGGCTCTTGTCTCTACCCGGTCACTACATACGCGCCAGTGTTGAAAGCCGAATTACCCGGCGATTTACGGGAGATCAGTGGACTGACACATGCCGATTCCAAATGGTGGGGACATAATGACAGCGGTTTTAACGAAGAATTTTTCAACATTGATCCAGAAACAGGCGATATTCTTCAAAAAATAGAACTCATAAACGCGAATAACCGCGATTGGGAGGACATAACCAGCGACAGCCTTCACCTTTATATGGGTGATTTTGGAAACAACACCAACGACCGCCAAAATCTCGGTATTTACATCGTGCCCCTTTCAGCAATCGGCAACAGCAACCCTGAGACCGTTCAGGAATTTGAATGGTCGTTTCTGCCGTTTTCCTACATCGATCAAACCAACTTTATGACCCTGCCCGATGACAGTTCAGTGTACGACTGCGAGGCCATGATTTTTCACAATAACCAAATCCACCTGTTCACCAAAAGTCGACGCAATTACAATACGGTTCACTACGCCCTCAACACGTCCACCAATGTGGCGGACAAGGTCGAAATATTTGACGCACAAGGGCTTATCACAGGGGCATCCCTTTCGCCTGATGGTAAACTGATCGCACTGGTCGGGTATGATTTACGTCCCTTTATTCCCACCGTTTTTTGCTGGCTGCTTTGGGATTGGCAGCCGGGTACCGACCTGTTTTTCACGGGCAATAGGCGGCGTATCGAGCTCGGCACCGCACTACAAATCGGGCAGGTGGAAAGTATTGGCTTTGGCTCCAACCGCACAGGCTATATGTCCAATGAGCGCACCTCCTTCAATGGCGTGACCATCGTGGAGGAGTCCGTTTGGAATTTTGATTTTAGTCCCTGGGTACCGGGTAGCGTTGGAACAGAAGCGCCCGGCGGCGAGCCAGAAGCATTTATTGTATTTCCCAATCCTTTTTCACAAACCATTCATTTTCAATATTTTGGCAATAAAAAATTTGATTTTTTAATAGTAAAAAATCAACTTGGGCAAACGGTTTTGACCTTGAAAGATCTTCCTGAAACCCTTGATATGGGTTTTCTAATTCCGGGATATTACAGCTTTGAGACTTGGAAAGATGGGCGACAAACGGGACGAGTCAAGGGGCTTAAGCGATGAGCGTTTTGCAAATTTTGTACATTCCAGGTAGTTGCCACCCTTTTACAAATCCGTTACATTGTTTTACAGCTAAAAAACTGCCCGGCCTCCTCCAGCCCGTTCCTTTGTCCCATTGTTTCACCAACCAAACATCACTATGAACATACACATGCTCGCTTATATGCTCTTTTTCCAATCCTTCTTTTCCTGCCAGTCTGTTCAGGAAAACGCTCCTCAACTGGAGGCCAGGCTCGCTTCTCAATCCTTCACTGCAGAATGGCAGAATCCTCAAACAGCAGTACAACCGGCATCCGGCATCGTTTTTCAATCAATCGACGGTGGGCAGACCTGGCAGGATGTGAGCTCTGGATTGCCCGGCGATTTGCCGGTTGAATATTTTTTTGCGCAGAACGGCGAAATGTTTTTGGGTTCTTCCAAGAGCTTGTACCGCAGCAAAAGCACCTCGACAGCACCTGTTTGGGAAAAAGATTTTCTGCTGAACGAGCAAATCGCGGGCGTTTTCCCCGGTAGGGCCGGGCCTTATGCCTACAGTTACGGGAACGGTTTTTTTCAAAACATATCGAAGGACATTTGGGTACCTGTGTTTGCTGACCTGAAAAACCAGCATTTTCGTACCATAATGGAAACGCAGGACGGAGCCATTTTCATCGGCACCGACAATGGTATTTTTAAATCCCTCGACCAGGGTAAAACCTGGAAACACGTCTATAAAGATGGCTGGATGATACATATGGTGGAGTCAGATGGCGTACTTCTTTGTACCAACGAAAATGGGATATTGCGCTCGACCGACAGCGGTGAACACTGGGATGTGGTAATTTCAGAAGGCGGCGTAGGCATCGCTGTAGAAGTTATCAAGGGCGGATTCGCTGCTATCACCTTCAATACCGAGTCGGAGACCAGGAGAGTGCGCATTTCCAAAGACGGCGGCAAAACATGGCAGCCCATTGATGCTGGCCTTCCGGCTCATGCTTCCATTGCCTCCATCAAAGAGTTGGGCGAATACCTCTTTTGCGGTCATCCTAACGGCATTTTCCGCTCTTCCGACCGGGGCAAAACATGGAAACTGCTACTTCCTTCCATCAAGGAAAAGGTGTTCAATTTGTCTGTTTCGGGCAACGTTATTTATGCCGTTCCACAAAGTGGGGGGTGTTAAAATCCGGGCTGATTTTCGGGCACGAATTTGAACAAACAGGGATCATCCCGAATTTTATAAAAAGAGAAAATAAACCGCAAAACAGGAGAACCGGAAAATATAAACCCACACATTTTGATTGCGAATCGGGCAAGACATTGACCTCTATCGCTTCTTGTTTTTGCGGTTTTATATTTTCCGGTTCTCCTGTTTTGCGGATTTTTTAATTATTTACAAAAATTCGGGATGTCTCATGTTTAAATCGCAGCCTCATTCACTCAAAACTTCCGGATTTTGATATTCTTATACCATACCGGATCGCCATGATCCTGTAGCGCGATCTTGCCTTTTTGCGAAAGCCCAAAGTCGGCGCTAAGTTTGGCGAACTTGCTACCGGCGATGAGATCCAGCCATTTTTTCGTGGGCTTATTACCTTCAAACATTTTGATTTCCACCACTTTACGGTTGTTCAGCCAATGCTCCACCTTGCCGTTTTTGCATACCAGGCGGGCATGGTTCCACTCACCACCAGGTTTTACGGTTACATATTTGCATTCCACCAGATCATAAAGATCGCCTGCGCGGTGCTTCGGGTATTTGGAGTCGGGGTGACAAGCATTGTCGAGCACCTGCATTTCCGGCCCTGTCTTCCAGGGATGATCGTACTTGGCGGGGTCTTCAATGATGCGGTAGATGACGCCTGAATTGCCACAAGGCGCCACTTTCCAATCCAGGGAAAGTTCAAAATCGCCATATTCCTCGTCACTCACAATGTCGCCGCCATCCGGCGCCTGCCAACCACCACTGGGGTTGGGTTGTGCATCCAGATGAATGGAGTTTTCGGCAATGATCCAGGATTTACCCATGGTGGTTTTACCGTAATTGTGCCATCCTTTCATGTTTTGGCCATTAAAAAGCAATTGCCAGCCTTCCCGTTTCTCCTGCTCTGTCAAGGTGTTGTCTACAGGCGGGGCTGTCACAGGAGCGGTTCCGGCAAGCCCTGCATCCTCTGCCGGAATGGCGTTCAAAGTATACCAGGCCTCCGTCGTCCAGATCTCATGACCAAGTTCCGAAAGCGGCAGATTGCGCAATTGGAGGTACACGAGATGCCGGGGTTTCAGGTTCTGGATTTCCAGAAAAACCTTCTTTCGGTCAGCAGAAACCGTGGCCGATTTCACGTTCATGGCTTCTTCGTCAATTTTCGGACCACCGTAGTTGACCGTCGGTTCGTACCGCCATTGCTTCACGAGGTAGGAATAGGTGTCCCAGCCCGCGCCTTCAGGAAGCGGCTCGGTAAATTCGATCTCCATGCCATTGGTCTTGGCGCGCACGGCAAGCATCTCGAACACGGAATTGCCATTGTATTTCATGCGCTGGAGGCCATACCAGAGTTTTCCTTGCTGGCCCCAGTTTCCGGGGGCGCCGATCATGCCGACGTACAAGGCGCCATCAGGGCCCCAAACCAGGCGGTGCGTCGCACCTTCCAAACCTTGGCTGAAACGGAACACACAGCCTTGATAGTCTCCATTGACCTTTTCCATGAACACGCGCTGGAGGCCGCCGTAACACACGTCGCCGTGCAGGAGTTGATTCTTGTATGGACCGTCGTTGATGACCGTAGGCTGCGTAGGCGAATTGCCAATATCATCTTGCGGAAGCCACACTACCGGCTGTTGAATAGGCATCCCTGCTACGGCAGCACTATCCACCGCATAAGAGTTGTAGAATGCGCCCGGCTTCACGTGAAGGATCTTGGAAGAAGGCAACCAGTCGCCCTGATTGTCGGCAATAAATATCTCTCCATCCGGGCCTATGCCCACGCCGTCAGGCGTACGTAGTCCACGGGCAATGAATTCAATACTGCCGTCTTTGGCGCTGATCTTCACCACTTTACCCCTGTCAAGACCCTGTGGACGGGTGCTCGCGCCACCAGGGTTAATGGCAATGGCCAGAGCAGCATAGAAATAACCCTCCTTGTACACCAACCCAAACGCAAATTCGTGGAAATTGGCCGAGGCCCGCCAGCCTTTGGCGAAGCACTGGTATTCGTCAATGACCTCGTCGCCATTGGTATCGACAAGTTTGGTAAGTTCTTGTTTCTGAAGGACATAGATCACACCATCGACCACTTTCAAACCCAAAGGTTCCGCAAGCCCGGCTGCGATCCTTTTTACTTTGATCTGTTTTGGATCACCGGAGGATACATTCTCCAAAATATATACCGCGCCGGACGCATCCCAGGTAGAAACGACCAAACGACCATCCGGAAGAAAATCCATACCGGCTACCTTGGGCAAAAATCCATCGGGGCGGGCTTGTGAAAGATCGTAAGCAGGGTGAACCTCTGTGAGCGGCGCACCGTCGCCTGGGATGGCGTTTTCGATTTTCGACAGGGCCTTCATGCCCTCCACATTCTCCGATTTTTTGTGGAAAAACGTACCTTCTGTAATCACTTTAAAGCCCGGTTCAGCGCCAAAACGCGCCCATTTCAGCACAATGCCCCGGCCTCCACTGCCCTGAAAATAATCGAGCCGAATGGGGTGATAACCCGCCCGAAGCGCAATTTCAGCCTCTTTGGGTGACATGCCGTGCGCGCCATCATTATCAATGATTTCCTGACCATCAATCCACAGGCGACTGCCATCGTCGCTGGCCAGCTGGAACACGACATTGTCGTCTTTTTCCAGAAAAAGATAGCCGGTAGCCTGAAGGTAAAAGTTGTCTTTGTATTCACCAAAATCTTCTCCGCCGGCCTCCACTTTCGCAGCGGTGGCAATGATGGCAGGTTTTGCTCCGAAATTGGCATCGCTCAACAGGCGCATGGACTTGTCAGAAGGCCATAATTTGACCAAAAGACCGGGCGATAAATCGCGGTCACCAATCGTATTGTCCGCTTTAAGCCATTGATTGTCAGGAATTTCAGCGAGACTTTTGCTGGCTCCACCGCCTTCTCCGTCATCTTCTCCTTCATCCAGGGAAAGCACATAGGTTACCATTGCTTTTGCATCTTCCGGCTGAAGGTCTGGGTGTGCGCTCATGGCCGCAATGCCCCATACTCCGGAACCGCCTTTCATCACTTTTTGCGTCAGCAATTGGAGGTTTTCAGGCGTGTTTTTGTACCGCTCTGCGATCTGTTTGTAGCCCGGACCGACGGTTTGTACGGCTGCGTTGTGGCAAGTGCGACAGTCGCTTTTGGCCATCAATTTCTCCCCGGGACTGATGGGTTTGCCGTCCGATTCTCCGGATTCCTGCGCAAAACGTGCGGCATCAAATGGATTGGGAATCAGCGGTTTATTGACAAAAAAGGTGCTAAAACGCGTCTTGCCGTCCGGTTTCATTGTCAACTCTCCGTCCACAGCAATACTCTTGAGCTGGTCGTCCGCTTCAAGGTTTTTGACCGCTGTTTGTTTCCAGACGCCATTGGTTTGGATATTGGAAGGATCGGCAATGGATGCGGTATTTGTTTTTAAAGAAACCGTTGCACCCGCCGGGGCGTTTTCCACCGTGAAGCTGCGTTCAAAACCAAGTTGGCGGTCGCGCTCCAGAAACTCCGGTCGTTCATTGATGCGAATCCGCTGACCGTCTGCGAGCACCAGGTCGTACATCAGTTCGGCGTGGCCATCCTTGGTGTAGCGGTGCCCTTTGTAATCCGTGCGTGGATTTTCCGTTTTGCCGCCGATCGTGACGCTCCAGGGTTGACGGTGGGCATTCTCAAACCATGCCGCGCCAACGCTCATCGGCTGAGGACCGTGGCGCATATTGTACACCGCCCCGGTGAAATCGGTACTGCCCGACCACACTTTGTAGAGCGAGCAGGAATCGGTGGAATAGGAGGCCCACATTTGGTCATCGAGCGCAAAAGTGATCATGCGCGGCTGTTTGTCCAATACGGAACGAAACACCCAGGGATCGTTTGGCCGGGCAATTTCGGCGGCAGAACTGCCTGATTTTGAGGCAAAATACCAAATGCCCAGTAAAACAATGATGAGCGCGAGAAAGAGTGTACGGGTCTTCATGTTATGTTATAAAAAATGATGGCGCGAAACTTCATTTCGCCGGATTGAACTGCGAGACAAGATGGTGTGGTGAAAACCAAAATTTTGAAAGGAAAGGGCAGTGGCGAAGGTAGAAGTTCTGGGATTTTATAGGGAAGGATTTTTTATTCTGTTGTTGCCTGTATTGAATAGCCTTTGAACATAGCGCGGGGGGTGCTACTTTTGCGGCTCTTTCAGTGAACAAAACCATTTTCTCTCATGGGCCGAATATATGCGAATGTTGAATTGCTCAATGCTACCGATGTTGACATGGTAGCACGTCATCAGATTGATGAAAAAGCCAATTTTAAAGACCTCCCCTAAATCTTTACTTTTGCCCCCTTATTCAACCAAGCATCCACTCAACTCAA